>JAAZYN010001000.1 GCA_014239625.1 Myxococcales bacterium
ACGCGTCGGACGCCCGAGCCGCGCGGTCCCGTAACTCCGCCTGGGCTTGCGCGACCGACTGGATGTCGTCGTCAACGGCCTCGCTTCGCGTGAGCGCGTCGAGACGCCAGGTCGCCACGATGATCTCCTTCTGCACCGTCGCCAGATCACCCAACCGCTCCGCGTCCTGCCCCATCGCCGACTGGCTCTGCGCCTCTTCAAATTCGTTGTCGAAAGGTCGCACTTCCAGGAAGAAGATGTCCGAACGTACCTCGTTCGAGGCCTCGGTGTACCCCACGTCCCGGGCACGGACGTGGAAGGTCACGAAGTCGCCGGGACTCAGATCGAGATCCTCTGCGAAGAGCGTATACCGGCCAGTCACCGAGGCGGCTGCCACCCCATCAGAGGGGCCGAGACTTACGACGCGCTCCGCCCGCCCGGCCACGGTGTAGAGCAGCTCCAACGCGGCGATGCGGTGGTCATCGTCGGCGCGTGCCTCGATGGTCACCTCCTCGAGTGAGGTGACCTCCTGATCGCCGCGTGGACGCAGGACCTGCACCTCGGGCACGCGGTCCGCAGTGACCCGAATCAGGTATCCGATATCGTCAGGGCTGCTCAGCCCGTCTCCGTCAACCGCGCTCAGTGCGTATTCACCATCGGTCTCGACGGTAAAGGTGCCCTGCAGCGTGTCAGGCCCACTCAGGTCGAGCGCGTGCTGGCGTCCGTCGCTGAAGACCACGCGCCCAGCTACAACGGGCGCATCGGTGGACACCGTGAGACGGACGCGCGTGCCGGCCGGTGCGTACACATCTCCCCCGTCCTCCTCGAGTCGCGGCGACAGGCCAGTAAAGGCTGGATAGAGATATTCCACGTCAACTCGGCGAATGCGTGGAGCCGCCAGTGCGTCGACGTGGTAGTCCCTCGACCGCAGGGTCGCGGCACTCACGCGGTAGGTGAAGCTCTCGGTCACCTCCGGGAACTCCGCAACGTAGCCGTCACCGTCGGGTGCGGCCCGCATCGCGACCAGGTGTGACTCGTCTCCCAGCTGCTGCAGGAGCGTAGGAGCGGTTCTCATCGGCGCAGAGACGCGCCCCCGCAGACGCACCCTCACCGGCACCGGCTGCCCAGACGAGACCCGGACGTCACCAGGCTCGACCAAGAGCGTCAGGTCAGACGGAAATGCGAAGAGCCAGGCGGTCCGTGCCACTCGCCCGATGGGCTCGCCGCCAAGGATCAACAATGCCAGCAGCGCAACGGCCGACAGCCCCCCTCGCACTACAGCGTTCCGAAGCTGTGTCGACGACACAACCACGCCAGCTGGGTCCGTCTCGCGAAGCTTTGCGGCCGCGTCGGCCACCACAAGCCGATGGAACGCGGTCTCGCCGTCCCGCCCACCCAACTCCGTGGCGCTGGCCACCCGATCCTCGAATTCCGGGCACCGTTCCTCGACGAGACGTGCGACCCGCTGGTCGCTGGGCGTCTCTCGCAAGAGCCACAACAGTCGGATCGCGAAGACCAGGGCCGCCAGCAGCGCAGCGGCGACCAGGAGCACGATTGTGAGGTCTGGTGGCGCCAGCCAGAGCTCCACCACCAGCACCAGCAGAACCGCGATGCCTACCCCGCTCGTAAGGCGCGCCACGGCGCGCAGCGCCCGAGCCGCGACCCACCGCCGCCGCACACGCGCCAGCGCCGCCCGAAGTTCCGCGAGGTGGTCCTCGTGCAGCCCGGTTCTGCCGAGCTGCTGGGGGCCTTGATGCCGGCCCTGCGAGGGAGCAACGTCAGCAAGCTCGACCTCGAAGGAAGGGGGGTGCGCGACGCGGAGGCCATCGCGCTCGCGGAAGGGCTGCCGGCGAGCCAGCTGACATGGCTT
>JAAZYN010001001.1 GCA_014239625.1 Myxococcales bacterium
GGCAGCGGCGTCGGCGGCAGCGGCGGCGGCGGCGGCACCGGCGGCGAGGTCGTGCTGGTCGGCCGGGGTTCCGCCACGACCCACGGCGACGACGCCCACGGCATCGTTCTGCAGTCGATCGGCGGCGGCGGCGGTGTCGGTGGCAGTGGCGGCGCCGGCGGGATCTCGCTGACGCAATACGGAGGCAACGGGAACGACGGCGCGACCGGCCAGACCAACTTCTGAGGAGACGGACCAGCCGCGCCAGCCCGACACTCAAGTGGGGCCGGGGCTGGGAGCGGAGTTCAGTGGGTGTCGCGCGGTCGGGTCCGCCCCCCGCGCCGGCAGCCAGCGCCGCCCGGGGGGCGCCCGCTGCGCTCCTTCGTTCGCATGCTCGCTCCGGCCCCCCCGCGCCCTCCGGGGGGGGCCGACGGCGTCGCCCGGCGCCGAGGCGCGCGGGGTAGGCCGGAGAGGGGCGAAAACGAGCCGGGATGTGTCATGGCACTTCGAGCGAAACCAAGGAGGCGTAGCGCTGACAGAGGTGGCGCGGACGCGGCCTGCCAAGCGCCGCGTTCGGTCGCACGCTCACTACGTCGCTCCGTCGCTCGATCGTGCCGGGGCGGCCGACCCGGTCGCCCCGGCGCTGAGGCGCGAGCGGCGGCGGCGACGCTCGATGAGCAAGGTGGCCAGCGGAAACAGAGCGATGAGCGGCAGAGTATAGAAGGCTGGGTTGTCCCACTCTATCCCCTTGGGGCGGTAGACCCCGCCGGACGCGGCGACGATCAGCAGGTAGAGAAGAAAAATGGCCAACCCGCAGCGCCCCCACAGGGCCAGGTCGATGAGCCGGGGCGTGGGCTCGGGCATCGGGGGCGAGAGATCGTTGCCGAACACCCGCCGCCAGCGTTCGATGTCCCAGAGCAACAGCAGCAGCACACCCCCGAGCATCAGGCTCACCATGACGGCGGTGAAGTAGACCTGGGTGCTCCAGCAAAAGACGCAAATGACGCCGAAGACAGGCAACGCCAGGGCGGCGCCGAGGCTCCCGTAGCGCTGGGTCATCAGCAGCAAGGCGACAGTGATCTGGACCGCCCCGACGAACCGATAGAGACCGCCGGTCGCGTGGAAGGCATGTAAGAACTCGTGAAACGGCCCCACCTTGGAAGGATCGGTGAACGGCTCGCCGATCACCTTCTTGAGGCCCGCAGGGAGCACGGCGAAACCGAGCAGGATCCGTAAGATTGCCATGAACACGTGGGCCCAGCGGCGCCGCCTCATGCTCGCGACCAGCCGCCGCACGCTCACCGTCTCGGCTCCGGGGCCGGCGCCTGACGCGGCGCTGCGTAGCAGCTCTCAGCAGAGCTCTGTGACAGGAGGCTCGGGACGCGACGCACGACCTGCTGGCCGCGCGATGGTGACGGTCGGTCGCTCATACTGACTCCGTGTACCACGGTGGCCTCTGCCCGCACCACAACCCGGCGGAGCGTGCTCTCGGCGCGCATGACGACAACCCGCCCAGAGCGTCTCTGGGCCCTGTCCGATGCGGCGCCGAGACACCCTGACCCGAAGCCCTTCGTCGAGCCCGCCACCATGTGCTACAGAGGCGGCGTCGAAGCGCTCCAGGAACACGTCAGCGGCGCTGCGGCACCGAGAATCATTGACGAAGAGGACAATACAGATGCTCAAGCTGAATCTAGTGGTGGCCATCGCATGCGCAGCGCTGTGCGCGGGCGCCTGCGATAAAGAAGACGCGAAGACGACGAAGAAGACGGACGCCGCCAAAAAAGGCGAGGCCAAAAAAGGCGACGCCCCCAAGAAAGACGAAGCCAAAAAAGGCGACGCCCCCAAGAAAGACGAAGCCAAAAAAGG
>JAAZYN010001002.1 GCA_014239625.1 Myxococcales bacterium
GTCGAGCAGCCGATCGGCCTCCTGCCTGTCGAAGGTCAGCTGGCGGCCCATGCTGGCGCTGTGTGCCGCATCGCGCACGACGTGGTTGGCTTCGCGCGCGTCCATGGTCTCCGAGAACAAGGCGACGATCCGGCGCAGCGGGATCTTGCTCTCGCCGGAGCGGCTGCTGGAGACGGCCCGGTGGCGCCCGCTCGGAGTCCTGGGCAGTCCGATGCTGTCATAACGGGCTCTGGCAGGGCGCTGTGAGGTGGATCGGACGGGCGTCCGCGCCCGGTCGAAGATGGAGTTCACCCTCGCCTGCGCGAAGCGCGCGACGACGCCCACCAGGCCCGGTGTCGCCCCCAGCCGGTTCAAGACGCGCTCGCAATCCCGCTCGTTCAACGCGAACCGATTCAGGCCCTCGGTGTCGATCGCACCTGCCACCACAGCACTCGCCTGGTCTTTGCCAAGGGTCGCTGCGAGAAGCTCCGAGAGCTCCGAATCGGTGATCGTGTGCGCCATCAATCCTGTGGGAAGGCCAGCACAACCGTGGTGGTGTTGTGAAAACCGCTCATGTCTCCCACGTCCAGAGCGATCTCTCCGTAGGTCTCAAAGCCTGCCAGAGGGGCACTCCCGAGGGCGTCACTCATGCCTGTAACCGCCGTGGCGAAGTCGTCGGAGAGGATGAGGTTTCGGCAGATACAGTCGAACACGATGGCGCCCGCCACCGATCCGCCGCCCATCGCCTCGCGAGCGCGCTTGGCCGCCTCCACTGCGCTCTGGACCTGACGCTCGGCGCCGCTCTCCATGATCTCGAAGGCTGTTCCCTGGGGGATCGCACAAGCGAAGTTGATCTCGCCGCTCTCACCACGGGTCAACGGCGCCCGAATCTTGTAGTCGCCATCGCCTACCGCAAGACCCGCCTCGAAGCGCAAGAGGTAGGCGCCAATCTCGTCGGCCTCGGCCAGCTGGTCCACGTCGATACCGGCGCCGGCCGCGGCCGCCCGCGTTTTATCGACCCAGAAGTCCCAGGCGGGCTGCCCGTCCACTTCGAAGACCGTCCCCGCTTCCGCTTTGGTGACCGAACCGTTGCTGTCGCCAACCGGCACGTGGCCGTGGCAGATACCGACGCCCAGCTTGTGTTTGGAGAAGATGAGCCCGATCACCGCCGAGTCCGTCGCGACCTCGCCGTCGAGGCCCACGAGGGTCTCTTCAAACTTGAGGTCATCGCCTGCCGCACCACCCGCGAGCGGGATGGTGAACCCCAGCTTCTGCGCAGCCAACAGCGTGGCCATCTCCCCTGTGCCGGCCAGGGGATCGAGCAACAGCACCGCGGTGCAGTGGTCGTACCCGTCGACCTGCCTCGGGATGCCGCCCAGCGCGGCGTCCAGGCAGCCGTCCGGGTCAGCCTTGAGCCCAGCGGACATGCCGGCGTACACCTTGTAGTCGCCGGCGACCGCTACGGCGCTCACCGTGCCCTTGGTGTCGCCGGACTCGATGAATTCGCCGGCGGTCGTGCAGCCGAGCACTCGGGCGCCATCGAACGCCGCCCCGAGGGTCGAAAGTACGCCGGTCAGGTCGTGCTCTGTGGAGCAAAACGCCATGACGAGCACTGGCGACTGATCGTCGAGTCCCTGTCGCAGCGTCGCTACTAGTTGTTGTCCCACGTCGCCGCTGCCGGCGGCTGCCGTGGCGACGGTTGTCCCATTGGCCATTGAAATACTCCCCACTCTGTTGCGTGCGGTGGTGAACGCTCACGATCCGGCTGCCACCTCATCGCAGTCGAATCCATACCGAGACAGATGGTCTGCGAAATCGGCGGCCAACGTCAAATCGTCTTCGGGATGGGGGCGTTACCCGCGGAC
>JAAZYN010001003.1 GCA_014239625.1 Myxococcales bacterium
GCGAGGGCGACTTTGTGATTGTGGACCCCGATCTCGGATTCGTGGTCCTGGAGGTCAAAGGCGGGACCCTGGAGCGCACGGGGGGGCACTGGCTGCAGAGCGGTCGGCCCATGAAGCAGGCGCCGCGCAAGCAGGCCATGCGGTTCGCCGGCCTTCTGCGCAAGGCGCTGCGGCAGCGCTGCGACCTCGACATTTCGGCGGGTGTGGGCTGTTGTTTTCCGGACGCGCCGTTTAGTACAGGTCCACAGGACGGCGAGCTGCACGGGATCGTCATTGGCCAGCGCGAGCTGCCGCAGTTTGGCGTCCATGTGCGGCGGTTGTTCGACCATTTGATCATGCCCGGCAATGCGCCGCGCGACCCCACCGCCTGGGTCGACGCGATGCATACGCTGTGGGGCGAGACCTGGGTGCCGCGCGTGGGGCTGGTCGACCGGATCCAAGACACCCGCAGCAAGCGGATCCGACTGAACTCCGAGCAGGTGGCCATCCTGGATCAGCTGGACCAAAACCCGCGGGCGCTGGTCACTGGCGGCGCCGGTACCGGAAAGACCATCGTCGCCCGTTCGCTGTGCGAGCGCCGGGCGTGGGCCGGCGAGCAAGTGCTGTACCTGTGCTTCACCGAGCCGTTGGCCCGCCGCGTAGACGGAGCGCTGGCCGAACTGCGCGCCTCGGAGCTGGACGTGAAGGCGGACACCGTGCGTCGGCACGCCCGCGACCTGGCGCGAGACCGCGGCCTCACCCTGCCCGACCCGGACGACCCCAAGTACTGGGACACGGCCCTGTCCGTGGCCACCGAACACATCCAACAGCACGCCGACACCCAACCCCAGCTGGTGGTGGTGGACGAGGCCCAGGACCTCGATGACGGCGACTGGGACCTGGTGCGGGCGCTGGCGGGCGACGGCGACCTGTGGCTGTTTACCGACCCCTCCCAGGGGTTTTGGCGCGAACGCTCGGTTCCGGATGATCTCGCCGCAACCATGATGAAGTGGCGACTCACGCGACAAGAGCGCTCACCGAAGGCCATCAATGCGTTCGCCCGCAGTTACCTGGGCAAGGCCACGGTGCCCGAGGCCCTCGCCGCCATGCAAGGCCACGAGCTCCGGCTCACTGTCACCACGGACCGCATCGCGGCCCCCCTGGAAGCCGAGCTCGACCGCCTCACCAAGGCCGGTGTGCCGCCGGGCGACATCGCCGTCGTGTCCATGGTCGGCACCAAGAACAGCGAGATCCTAGGCCTGGGCGGAGTCGGCCAACACAACTGGGTCGACGCCAACCACGAGGACGCGACGGAGCGGCTGGTGGCGGACACGTTCTTGCGGTTCAAGGGACTGGAGCGCCCCATCATCGTGGTGGTGGAACCCGGGGACGACAAGGCCAAGCGACAGTACGAGACCCGCATGCATATCGCCATGACGCGCGCCATGACCGCTTTGGTGGTGATCGCGTCGGAGGAGGCGGTGGCCGGGGATCCGCGGTTGGCGGCGCTGCGGGGCGACACGCAGACGGCCGACGCGTAGTTACCTGTGCAGGAACACGCAGGTCAGACCTGACCCGAAACCCCGACGCACCCCGGACCCGGACCGAACAGCGGCTCCGCTACCGCTCGGGAAACTCTTTGATGTAGAGGTCATTTTTGGAGAACGGAATCTCGATGCCTTCCTTGGCGAAGGCCTTGTAGATCTGGGTGTTGAGCTGATCGAGAATCAAGCCGCGCATGGACGGGTTCTCTATCCACACCATGAGTTCGAATGCGAGTCCGCTGGCGCCAAAGGCCCGAAAGCGAACGGTGGCTGCCGGCGTCGTGCGCAGACCTGCGACCCCGACCGCGGATCCGGTG
>JAAZYN010001004.1 GCA_014239625.1 Myxococcales bacterium
CGGACCGGACCTCGAGCCGGAGGTGACGCTGCCTACGCCCATCGACGAGCGCGAGGTCGGCAGCGGCGCGGCGAGCCTCCCCTTCACCGTTGACGTCGCGGTCTGGGCCGAGCTCGAGTATGTCGTCGATCCCACCTGCGACGTCGCTGGTGAGTGTTTTGGAGATGGCTGCAAGGCGGTGCGACTGGGTCCTGGCGAGTACGAGTGCCAGCGGCTCACCGGCGGCAAGGTGTTCGTCTATGACCGGGCCAACGGCGCCACCACGGAGCTGGACGCGGACTCGAGCGCCACCAAGAAGGACCCCGTCGTGTCCGGTGACGTCATCATCTGGGCTGACAAGCGCAACGGCACTGACTTCGACCTGTGGAAGCATGATCTCGCGCTCGGGCAATCATCGGCTCTCGTGATGGGCGCCGGCGACCAGGACGAGGCCACCCTGTCGGGCACCCGTCTGGCCTGGATCGGCCGCAACGTCGCCCCTCATACGGCGGCCGAGCGGGAGGTATGGACCATGGACATCTCCGACCCGGCGTCGCAGACCCGTCTCACCCAAGACGCGGTGGAGCAGACCCAACCTCACGCGTCCGGCGACCGCATCGTCTGGACAGACTACGGCGCGGATCCCGATGGGGTGTATCAGCCGGTCGCCGACCCCAGCTCCAACAACGGAGACATCGTGGGGTGGGATCTCACCGAGCAGGCGTTGTTCACGGTCAGCGGCGATCCGTCCAAACAGCAGCGACCTGCCATCGACGGCGACTTCGTGGTGTGGCTCGACTGGCGCGGCATCAACCCCGAGCCCAAGTACAGCGCGTTCAAGGTCTACGGCGGTCGCCTGGGCCCCGACCTGGTGATGAGCACCGAGCACGAGCTCGCGCTCAGCGCCTGGAAGCGACCGTCCTTGTGGCAACGTCCGACCATCAAGGGCAACGGCCTGGCGGGATGGATCCAGGAGGGTGACAGTGGAGCCCTGAGCGCGGTCTTCGTGGCTCCTATAGGCCCGGAGGTGACGCCGACGGAGCTGATCGCCGCCCAGGACGGGTTCTTCGAGGGGGTGCAGCTGCTCGGCGATCAGATCGGGTACCTCGGCGCCGGCAAGGTCGGCTGGCTCCCGCTGACCGGGGTCGACCCACGCTGAGCCGCGCAGGGGCGTGAGATGACGCGCGGTGTCCCGGCTGCGGGCGCTCCCGTCGTAGCCGATCGCGCCGGGGTGGGTTAGACTGAGCTGACGATGACGGCACAGCATCCCTTTTACGACGGTGATCGTCCCAACGAGTTGCTCCTGCGGCGGTGCAAGCTGGTGGTCGCTCGTGATGACGGGAGCACCGTCGAGTGGCTGTTCGACCAACCCTCCATTACGATCGGCGCGTCGGACGAAAACGACCTGGTCCTCGGTGAAGACGAGACCGTGAGCAGGCAGCACTGCGTGCTGTATCCGAGGGAACAGTCGCAATACCTCGTCGCCGACAACGACTCGACCAACGGCACGTGGATTAACGACGTCCGGATCCGCACCGGCTACCTCAAGCCCGGCTGCAGCCTGACGGTGGGCCACACCAAGATGCGCTTCCACAGCATCCAGGAGCGGGTGCAGATCACGCCGAGCCACGAGCACCAGAAGTACTCATCACTCGTCAAGAACGCGGTCGCTGCCGGCAAGCACTTCGACATCGAGTTCACCAGCGGCGACACCTACTACCGGCGAAGCGACCACTACAACTTCGCCAGGCTCGGGATCCCGGTGGTGTTCTTCTGCGACGGAGAACACCCGGATTACCATCAAGTCACCGACCACGCCGACAAGCTCGACTACGCAGCCATGGAAGCGATCGCCCGTCT
>JAAZYN010001005.1 GCA_014239625.1 Myxococcales bacterium
CCCGCTGTTTTTTTTAATTAACTCCTATACCACGGGACTTGCCCCTTCGGTACTTTCTTATCTTTTAGCTGCCGAACTGAAACAATACCGCGGGCAGGTTCGTGCCGACGAGGTCGCCGCTCAAAAGACCGCGGCGCGTGGCGCACGCGGCCTCATGGACGGTGGCGTGGTCTACCTCCACCCCGACCGTTACGACCCCGACACCACGGCCGGCCGGGCCCTGCTCGGCCACGAGATGGTGCACGTGGCGCAGCGCCCGGAGCACCTGTCCCGCACGGCTCCAGTGAGCAAAGCGGGCGCCGAGCGCGAGGCCGCGCAGCTTGGTCAGCAGTTCGCGGCCGGCCAGAGCATCGGCAAGCCCCAGTTCGCGCTCCCCGCGATGGACAAGGCGGCCGACAACGACAACGCCAACGCCAACGCCAACTCTGGTGACGGCGGCGGCGGTGGTGGCGGGCCGCCCAGCGACTTCCGGTTGACCTTGGCGGGTCAGCGGTTCCGGATCCGGATCCCGTCCGGGTCGAGCCCCGGCCGCGTCCGCGTCCAGTCGCTCAGCATCGGCGTCGGTCCGCTGACGATCACCGAGGCGGAGCTTCGTTTCAACTCGGACTGGAGCTTCGACGAGGGGTCGATCAAAGCCAACGTCTCGGCCGGCGAAGGCATCAACATCGAGAACGTCGAGCTCGACGTCAACAGCCGCAAAGAGGTCGAAGCCACGCTCACCAACGTCGAGGTTCAGCTGGGGTCGTACATCCAAGCGACCATGGACCTGACGATCGGCACCCGCGGCGTTTCCGGTACGGCGACCATCCTGCCCAGCGACGTGAACCTCCCTGGCGGCATCAGCTTTACCGGTGGCCAGATCGACCTGACGGTGGCTGACGGTGCCCTCTCAGCGAGCGGGACGGTGACGGCGACGATGGCGGGCGTCGGGGAGCTGAGCCTCGCGGCGTCCTTCGAGCAGGGTGGCGAAGACGGCGGCAGCGCGGTGAGCGGTACCGTCGACATCACGCTCGAGGAGAACCTGCAGATCATCGACGGCGTGACGCTGTCGAGCGCGACGATTTCGGGGTCCTACAGCGAAGAGAATGGGGTCGAAGCGAGCGGTGACGTCACCATCAACCTGCGCGACTGGGCTACGGCCGCGATCGACGTCGGCTACACCCGGCCCAACTCCGAGGGCGGTGAGCAGTGGCGCGCCAACGGGCGGCTCGACCAGAGCCAGCCGTTGACCATCGGCGACGGTGAGAACCAGGTCACCGTCACCGAAGGGTTTGTCGAATTCGCATACGACAACGGTCAGCTGGAGCCGCTGACCGCAGGCGCCAACCTGGACCACCAGCACTTCACGGGGCGGCTCGACGGGACCTACGATGTCGCGGCGAACGAGTTCGGTGGCACCGCTGAGGTCAATCTCAAGGAGGGCGGCCTGACCCTCGGCGATAGCGGGGTCGAGCTGAAGGCGTTGTCGGGGAGCGCCACGGTCGAAGCCAACGCGCTGACGGTGATCACGGTCACTCAGCTCGAGGCTGAGATCCCCTACGAGGAGCAGCCGACGTTCAAAGCGACGGGCACGAACCTGACCTACCGGGTCCCCGAGAGCTTGCTGTCGGGGGCTGGCCAGGGCAACACCATGCGCGAGCTGACCTTCGGGAGCACGGAGGGGATCCACGGCAAGATCGCAGAAGGGGCGCAGGCCTCCGTCACGCTCACCGACAACGTGATCACCGCGGTCAACTCGGGCATCGAGTACACCGTCCACGAGGGCACCAAGGCGCTGGGTCACGGTCGGCTCGACCTGAACTTCGCCAATGAAAACGGCCAAGAATCCGTCTCAGGTG
>JAAZYN010001006.1 GCA_014239625.1 Myxococcales bacterium
TGCCCGTTGGCGCCCCAGCACCGCGCGGTCCCGTCGGCCATCAAGGCGCAGGCGTGTCCGCTGACGCCCTGTCCGACAGCGCGCACACCTCGGAGCTGGTGCAGCGGTCGCGGTGCCCCGTCTGCGTGACGGGCCACGGACCCGGTGGCGCCCCAGCACAGCACCGCGCCCTCTTCGACCACCGCGCAGGTCCGGTACGCGTTGATGGAGAGGTGGGTCGCGCCCTTGACGCCGGCGATCGTGACCGGCTTCAGGGAGGCGGTGGGGCCGCGAAACGGCAGGGGCCTGGGGCCCCTGCCGAGGCCGAGATCCACCCCCATCGGCCCGGCCGGCGTGTCCCTGCGCAGGGCGAGCTGGGCTTGGGTGTTGGCGCCCCAACACGCGACCGTGCCATCGCGCAGCAGCGCGCAACTGTGCGAGGTCCCGACCGCCACCTGGGCCACGTTGGACAGCCCCTGGACGGTGACCGGCGAGGTGCGATCCTCGACGGTCCCATCCCCCAGCTGCCCCATGCTGTTGACGCCCCAGCATCGGACCGTGCCGTCCAGGAGCAGGACGCACGAGTGGCGCCCGCCCATGGCCAGCGTGTCCACGCCGTCTCTGGGGTCGATGCCGGGCACGAGCCTGGGCGCGCTGAACCCCCTGGCGATGGTCTCTTCGGTGAGGGCGCCGGACCTGCTGCCCCAGCACGCGACCCGCCGGTCGTCGCGGATCGCGCATCCCTGCCACGTGGTGAGCCCGACCGCGCGCACCCCTGGCGAGCTCGACGGGACCGGCGCCGGAGCGGCTTTGGTCGCGGTGACTCGGGCGGGCCCCGCGGTGTCCGGCGCAGCCTTCGCAGGCGGGGTCTTCGGCGCCGCGCGGGAGACGTCGCTCCTCGTGGGCGTCTTGGCCGTCGGCGGTTGACGATCGGACGAGCCGCAGGCGACCACCGTGGACACGAGGACCGACATCGCGGACAGGGGCGCGACACAGCGATGGGCGGGCATGCCGTTCAGGTACCACGCGCTCGACGGGCTGTCAGCCCGGCGGGTCGCTCGCACAACACGGGGCGCGCCGGTCCCACGAAGGCACGGGCCACGACGAGAGCGCCCACGGTAGATGCGGGATGACGCCAACGGGCGACCAGAGCCGGTGCGGAAGATGCGCGCCGCGTGGGGTAGCGAACCAGCGGCCAACGCAGGCTCGCAGGCTGGCGTCGATCAGAACGTCTGCCAGCGGTGAGTGTTGGGGGGCACGACGTTCGGGGACACACTCGCCCGTCGCCGGTGCCCACCCTCCCCAGGCGTCCGCACCTGGAGTGAGCTTCGCAGAAATGATAGGTTGGCGTGCTTCAGGTCGATTCGGGACGTCTCGGAACACCCGCACCTTGAGCTGACCGCGCTCCCCGCGATGTGCCGCCAAAGCGAGAGCCGAGTCCGATCCCACACTGCCCGACGACATGTGGAGTCACTATGGAGACCACCCGAACCGACAACGTTCTTCGGGGCCAACGCGCTGTCCTGGCGGAACTCGCACGAGACCACTCGCTTCGCGACGTTCTCTCGAGCATTGCGCGCTACTCCGAAGTGTGCACGCCCACGATGTTGGCCTCGATCCTGTACTATGAGCCCGAGAGCGGGAAATTGCGACGTGGGGGGCACCACACGTTGCCGGATGCCTTCGCGGATGCGGTCGACGGTCTCGAACCTGGCCCCACCGCTGGAAGCTGTGGAACCGCCGCTTACCGCCGCACTCGTGTGGTGAGCTATGACGTACAGCTCGATCCGTTGTGGGAGGCCTTCCGAGAGTTTGCAGCGTCTCACGGGATCCGTTCGGCGTGGTCGACCCCGCTGCTC
>JAAZYN010001007.1 GCA_014239625.1 Myxococcales bacterium
ACAGGCATGGCACTTTAGCGGACGCACCCCGCCGGAGACGCTCTGCAGCCGCGGGACCGAGCCATCCGCTTTGGCGGCCAACGGCAGCTCGTCGGTCAGACCCAGGTCCTGCCGGTCGAAGTCGAGATGGAGCTCGTCGTCGGACAGGGCGACCCCGAGGAACACCCGCCGCCCCTCGGCGGCGAACTCCACGGTCGCTATCTCTGATCCGTCCTGAGAGCGAAGCTCGACGAACAGGGTCCGCTCGTCCTGTGTCATGACGAACGGCAGCTGGCCCTCTCCGCCCTCCACGGCGGCCACCCCGCGCTCCACCACGTTGAACGTTCGACCGTTCAGGCTCGCCGCGCTGCCAGGCGCGGCGTCGGCGGTGACCATGGTCGCAGCGTGTGGCTCCAGGCTCTCGACGACCAGGCGGTCCTCGTCCTCGCTCAGCCAGCCCGTGCTGCCATCATCGAGCCAGAGCAGGTGCCACTCGTCCCAGAAACCGCGCTCCCAGCCGTAACGAAGGCGCCCCAATACCTGAAAGTCTCGCCCTCGGATCTTACCCAGGGCGCCACTGAAGAGCCGACTCCGCGAGGGAGGCAGCACCGACAGCGTCCCCGAGACCTTGGCCGCCGCTCCCCCAAAGCTGACCGCCGATCGACAGGTCCCACAGACCGCGAGCTGGGTCCACCTCTCATCGATCGGGATCGGCGCGGCGCAGCTTGGACAGCTCTCGGTCTGCACGGACGCGCTCACCGCTCAGCGACGCCCGCTCGGAGCTTTGTCCGCCAGCCAATTGTCGATGAACGAAGAGATGTCGGCCACCGACGCCTCGTCCGGATTGGCCAGAAAGTACTCCTGGTGCAGATCCGTAAACAACTCGGTCTTGTACTGCCGAAATTCGGGCAACAAGGTAATCTCCATCGCGCCCGACTCGTTGTCGAACTCGATGTAGTGAGTGGTCCCGTGCCCCGACGTCTTCTGCTTGTCGGTCCCCGCCGGCCCCGGCACCGCGCCGCGCCCGCCACCCCGACCGTCTCGACCGCTGAAGATCTCACTCATGTCTGCTCCTCCTGACTCTCAGTCTATCACGGCCACCGCACCCGCCGCTCGTCGGCTCGGTGCCAGCGCCACCCACCCGCTGCGCCACCGTCGAACCACGCGGAGGCGCCCCCGACGCACGCCGAGACCGATGATGCTCAAGCTGCAACGCGGAGCCGTAACGGGTCGCGCGGCCCGCGACTCGCCGCACAACAGCGCGACCCGCCGAAGGGTTCCGGGATCGGTCGGGCTCAACGACAGCCCGTCGCCAGCTCCGACCACGCGCCAGACCGCCGCCGCCGCAGAACGCGGGCCACGGCGATCCGCGCTGCCACGATGGCCTTGCCCGCAGCTGCCGATGTGCGCGATCGCGGGTCGGTCATCAATAGCGGTGTAGGAGTCCGTGATCCCTGCGGCCAACGATACCTCGAGAGCGGGTCTAGTGACGGCTAGCCTAGCATGGCGCGCAGGTCTAGGTACGGTCTTCTTCCTCAGCGGGGCGGTCAGCCTGATCTACGAGGTCGTCTGGGCGAGGCTGCTCAGCTACCAGCTGGGAAACACCACCGAGGCCCACACCACCGTCGTCGCCGTGTTCATGGCGGGGCTGGGGGCAGGCTACCTGGTGTTTGGGCGCCTCGCGGACCGCGTCGCCGAGCCGATGCGTTGGTACGCCGCCGCGGAGGTCGCCATCAGCCTTTGGGCGTTGAGCTTCCCCTACGTCCTCGAGCACGCCGTGGCCACGGGCGCCCAGGGGATCGCGTTGGCCTCGGTGGTCCTCCTCATCCCGACGGTGCTGATGGGGGCGACCCTGCCGC
>JAAZYN010001008.1 GCA_014239625.1 Myxococcales bacterium
CGAAGCCCTCCAGGTCGGCCGAGGCGTTGCGCACGGCCTCGCGGCGCTCGTCGGCGTTGCCCAGGGCCAGGGTGAGCTCGGTGTTCAACTGCGTGAGCACCCCCTTGTCGATCTCGGTGACCTGCTGGCTGATGACCGTGAGTCCGATGCCGAACTTGCGACCCTGGCGGCTCACGTCGCGGAACACGCTGCCAAAGCGCATGCGCTGCGGGTTCAAGATGCTCGGCGCCTCCTCGATCACGATATTGACGTGGGGCAGCTCGTCCGGTGCACGGATGCTGTCTCCGTCCAGGTAGGGCAGCTCGCCGCTCTCGAGTCGCGCGATCATCTCGTCGGCCAGGCTGCGCATGCCCACCTGGCCCTGGTCCTCGTCGTTGCGCAGTCCCTGGCGGATCTCCTCGCGCAGACGCTCGGGGGTCTCGGCCGCCCGCAAGGCCCGTCGCAACACGAAGAGCGTCCGTGCCACCACGGTGTTGAGCAGGAACTGCTCGAACTCGCTCATCAGCGTGGTCTCGACGATGAGGCAGCGACCCCGCTCCAGGGCACACAGGATGTCGGGCAGGCTCGACTGGTAGTCAAAGCCCATGTCCGGGTCGAAGCGGGTGAAGACCCGCGTGCTGCCGTGACTCAAGAAGCCGATCCGTCGCTGCACGGCCGCCACGGTGCCCGGCAGGAAGGCTGCGCCACCTTCGCCCCCGTCGTCGAGGTCCACATCGCCCGCCAGCAGTCGCCCAATCCAGTTCTCGCCCTGGTCTCCGTAGAACTGGTTGGCAAAGGCCACCTGCTGCTCGGAGAACTCCATGATGCTGACCAGGTCGTCGGGCACGATATCGGCTCGAGACAGGTGCACTCGACGCTCCAGACCTTCGTCGCCCAGCTGCCGCGCCGAGAGGTAGTAGAAGGGGTCCACCAGCTGGGTCCGTTCGGCCTCGGAGTAGCCATTCACGATGCCGCGGATGCCGTCGGCCCCACCGGTGGCTGCGTGCCAGCTGCGGAACTCGTCGTGGGGGTCGATGGCGAAGATGGAGACGGGCGGACCGTCGGTGGCGCCGCTGGCCACGTTCTGGTTCAGGTCCATCACCGAGCGCAGGAGCACCATCATCAGGTTGCTCTTGCCGCAGCCGGTGCGTCCGAAGATGCCGATGTGGTGCGAGAGTGCGAACGGGGGCAGGTAGACCGGCACGCCCTGGAGCGAGGCCTCGCCAGCCAAGAGGTCGCCCACGTAGAGTCCTCCGTCGCCGAGCTGGCTCTGCATGAGCTCGCGGACCACCGCGCCCACCCCGGCTTGCGAGGGGTCCACGTGGAAGACGTCGGTCAGGTGCTGGGGCAGGCGCCGCGGGCGACGAAAGGCCCAGGTGTCGGTGTCGGGCTCGTACTGGGAGTAGCCGAGCACCATGCCCTTGAGCTCCACCAGCTTCTCGTCGGCCAGGTCTTCGGAGAAGTAGGAGTCGGGCATGGTGAGCTTGTTGCGGGCCACATCGTTCATCTCCAAGGTGCGGTTCATCACGTTGGCGTACTCGGTGGTGCGAAAGAGGTAGAAGCGGTCCGGCCCGCGCCGGCAGGGCAGCAGAAAGAGGTCGCCGATGGCCACGTCGGTGTTCCGGGCGATGACCGTGAGCTGGTAGGTGCTGCTCTCGGCCAGCACGCCGAAGCGCTCGCCCAGTGCGTCTTGCAGTGTCTGGAGATTTGCCATGGCTCACCCGTGCCCGGTTGCCCGAGACGCATCTCGGAATAGTGAACGCCGCATCCCCGCCCGCACTGCGGCATCGATGACTTGCTTTCGCAGCGCCACCCGCTCGGCCTGGGTCATAGACGCTCGGTCGTGGGCGGCCTTGAT
>JAAZYN010001009.1 GCA_014239625.1 Myxococcales bacterium
CACCCTCCGCAAGCGCCTCCGCGACGACACCTCTCTGCTCGGGTCGTCGCCGGTGATGCAGCGTCTGCGGGAGTTCATCCGGCGGGCGGCGCCGTCGAAAGGGCGGGTGCTGATCGTCGGCGAGAGCGGCACCGGCAAGGAGCTCATCGCGCGCGCGATCCACGACAACAGCAAGCGCGCCGACGGCCCTTTCGTGAAGCTCAACTGCGCGGCCATCCCGACCGAGTTGATAGAGAGCGAGCTCTTCGGCCACGAGCGTGGAGCCTTCACGGGTGCCCATCAGTCGCGCAAGGGAAAGTTCGAGCTCGCGCACCGCGGCACCCTGTTTCTGGATGAGATCGGCGACATGCGCGTGGACGTCCAGGCCAAGCTGCTGCGCGCCCTGCAAGAAGGCGAGATAGAGCGAGTCGGCGGCTCCCGTACGATACGCATCGACGTGCGCGTGGTCGCCGCCACCAACAAGGACCTGGAGGCTGCCATCGCAGAGGGCGAGTTTCGCGAAGACCTCTTTTATCGGCTGAACGTCCTGCCCGTGCGGGCGCCGACGCTCCGCTCCCACAAAAAAGACCTGCCAGAGCTGGTCCAGGCCTTCGTCAAGCGGGTCGCGGAAGACAACGACATGCGGGCCCTCGAGGTGACCGACGACGCGCTCGCCGCCCTGGCCGAACACGACTGGCCCGGGAACGTACGCGAGCTCAGAAACGCCTGTGAACGGCTCGTCATTTTGGCCTTGGGAGCCGAGATCACGGCGCGCGATGTGCGTCAGCTGCTAGGCCCTGCCAAGAGCGCCGCGAGCAGCCTCTTTCGGGCGGACATCCCCATGCGGGAGCTGGTCGCCGGCGCCGAACGCGAGATCATCCTGGCCGCGCTCGATCACAACGCCGGCCACGTGACCGCGACCGCGGCCTCGCTTGGACTGGAGCGGAGCCACCTTTATAAGAAGATGAAGGCGCTCGACATTCAGCGCTGACCGGAACGGAGCTCCACCCATGCGCCTACACACTGCCGCCGCGATGATCCTAGCCCTGGTTGGGGCCACCGCGTGCGACGATGGCGCGACGGCGCCGTCGGTCCCAGATGCCGTGGCGGACCAGGTCGCCCCCAGCTCGGCGCTGACGCCATGGTCCCCGGGGACCGGGACCTCGTCGGTGCCGACTTACGACAAGAGCTGCCGGTTCGGCGCCGACACCGTGTTCGAGTCGCCCTCGAACGGCGTGGCCGACGACGCGATCACCCTCACCGCCACGTCGAGCGACGCGGAGCTGTCGGTGACGGTGACCGATGGCTCCGGTCAGGTGCTCGCCGGCACCGCGACCCTCGACCGAGGCCTCGCCGACAAATCCTGGCGCAACGCGACGGGCTCCGCGACGTGGAGCGACGGGCTCAACGGCGAGGTCGTCGACGGCGCGATCTGCTTTTCGGAGAGACTCGAGGCAGGGCAAGCCGCCATCGGCGAGTTCTCCTTGGTCATGCAGGCCGACGACGGGAGCTATCACAGCGTGTCGGGTGGATTCTCGCTCGCAGCGGACGCGATCAAGCCCGCCTCGGGGGAGACGGTGCTGGCGCCGACGGTGGACGTCGACCTCCGGTGAGGGCCTCTACCCCGTCGATTTCTCTTGGCTTGAGCCGATTCGTCCTGGTGTTCTTGACGAAGATGGCACAGCGGGGTGAAGATCCCGGGTGCGCGGCTCGCCTGGCCCCGAACGCACGGCGGCTTGAGGGTAGCGAGCTTGAGGAGGCGCCTTCGTGATCACATGTCCGGCCTGCACCAGTGACAACGAAGACTTCTTCATGTTCTGTCTCACCTGCGGGGCGGAGCTTACGGGAGAGGCCG
>JAAZYN010000100.1 GCA_014239625.1 Myxococcales bacterium
GGGGTCGTTCGGGTCGGTGGTCGCCAGCTCCGTGCCAAACGACTCACCGCGGTACGCTTTGGCCAGGATCGACATCGGGTGCATCGGTCGGACCCCCGCGTGTTGTCGAAACTGGATCGCCGCTAGCGGACAGTCGGTGGCCCAGATCTGTCCATCGCCGCTGTCACGCATGCCCTCGAAGGCTTTCCTGCCGATCCTGGCCGACGGCTCGAAGCCCTCGACGGTCATGGCATAGGTCCCATCGTGGCCACAGCACTCCATCACCGTCCCCACCCGCGTCTCGGGTAGCTTCTTGATGAGATCGCGCCCCTTGAAGCCCACCGCCTGAGCGCGCAGATGACACGGCGTGTGATAGGCCACTTTGTGCCCAGGTGACGACTTGAAGTCCGTGTTGAAGCGCTCTTCTTTACGAAGTGACCAGATGTACTCGGACGGATCCACCGTCGCGGCGGCGACCTTTTCTGCGCGAGCCCGGTCCTCCTCGGCGACCAGCGTGGGGTACTCCCGGCGGAGCATCAACGAGCAGGTCGGGTTGATGACCGCGACCTTGGCGCCAGCATCCACGAAGGGCTCCAGGATCTTCAGGTTGTGACTCGCCTGCTCGCGCAGCTGCTCCAGGTCGCCGCTCTCCCAGGCCGGCATTCCGCAGCAGCGCAGCCCCGCGACGCAGTTGACGTCGACCTGGTTTTTCTCCAGCACCTCCAGCGTATCGCGCCCGATCTGAGGCTCGTTGTGCTGGACGTAGCAGGTCTGAAACAACACCACCTCTCCACCCGGCTCCTGCGTGGTCTTGCCGTTGGCCGCGGCCCAACGCTCGAAGGTCTTGGAGGCGAAATCCGGGAGCAGCTTGTCGCGATGGACGCCCAGCACCTTCTCGAGAAACCAGCGGTGGAGGCCAACGCGGTTCATCACGTTCGCCAGACCCAGGCTCATCCGAGCGAATTTGGCGGTCCCGTCGGGGTTACCCAGGACGCGCTTGGAGAAGCTGACACCCTCCTTGCTGGCCCGCTGCGCCTTGAAGCGGTGAACCACCTTGGGGAAGTCCAGCTGAAACTCGTGCCCGTCTCGCGGCGTGTAGGGACACTGCACCTCACACAATTTGCACTGAAAGCAGTCGTCCATGACCTTCGCCGTCTGGGCGTCGGTCAGCTTGGTCACATCGCCGTCGTGCTCATCGTCGATGTACGCGAAGAGGTTCGGAAAGGAGTCGCAGTACTTGAAGCACATGCGACAGCCGTGACAGATCTCGAAGGCCCGCGTGATCTCCTGAGAAAGCGCGCCCTCGTCCCAATAGACCGGGTCATTGGGGTCGTAACACAGCCCGTCGGTGGGTCTGTACGAGATGGGACCGTCACTCACGAAGACACCCTCCGGTCGATACACGTGAAAAAGGCGGCCTCACTACCCGGTGGGCAGAGACCGCCCGTGTCGACAGCGGTCGCCGCCACCAGGCGACGGGCCGTCCAGCCGCGCGCAGCGCGACAGGCGCGAGCGGAGCGCCGTGCGGTCATGTCAGCCATGCCCCACGAGCGCGTCCTGGCTGCGCTTAGAAGCTCTGGTCGAGCAGCTGCTGGAATCGACCGGCGTGAGACTTCTCCGCCTTGGCGAGGGTCTCGAACCAGTCGGCGATCTCGGCGAAGCCCTCTTCGCGCGCGGTCTTGGCCATCCCGGGGTACATATCGGTGTACTCGTGGGTCTCACCGGCGACGGCCGCCTTGAGGTTCTCTTCGGAGTCCCCGATGGGCAAGCCGGTGGCCGGATCACCGACCTTCTTGATGTAGTCGAGGTGGCCATGGGCATGGCCTGTCTCGCCCTCGGCCGTGTCGCGGAAGTTCGCGGCGATCTGAGGGTACCCCTCGATGTCGGCGACCTTCGCAAAATAAAGGTAACGGCGGTTGGCCTGCGACTCACCCGCGAAGGCGGCCTTCAGGTTGTCATGAGTCTTGGAACCATTGAGATCAGGCATGTTCATTCCTCCAGGAATCTTCGGTGGCTGGGAACGGGCCGGACTATAGACAGATTAGAATAGTTCTAAAAGAGCTTCTGTAGAAACGCTCTACATCGCTGATGCGTCGGCGCGATGAACGATGAGGACCGGCCGATGCGCGCGCCGCGCCACGTTGTAGGACACCGATCCGAGCAAGAAGCTTTGAAGCCCCGAGAGCCCGCGGCTTCCGACGACGATCAGGTCGACGGCGTGCTCGTCGGCGACCTCCACGATGCGGTCGGCTGGGTCGCCGAACGCCACCAGCGGCGCCGCCTCGACGCCTTCGAGGTTGGCGGCGCTGATCTGCGCGTTCGCGATCTTGCGCGCCGACGCGCGACCGTCGTCCAGGTTTTGGTCCTCGCTGGCCACGTGGACAACCAAGAGCTTGGCGCCGAAGGCTCGCGCCAGAGGAGCCGCGTGTTCGAGAGCATCACGCGCGCTGTCGCTGCCGTCGACGGCAACCAGAATCTTCTTGTACACCTGTGGTCCTCCTGGCTCGCGGATGCGTGAACGCTCCGACGCAGCCTCCCGGCTCTGGTTGCCTGGAGCTGCGTCGCTCCGATGTGAATTGACCCACGCCAGCCTCCGTCGGAGCGCCTCGAGCCGAGTCAGGGCGCTCCCAGCGATGTCACGGGAGTTAGCGCAGCGGACGTATAGAGCTCCAGCCATGCCGAAGCCCGCAGCACTATGGCGCCGCACGGGCCGGTCTACAACCCCATCTGCTTGGCGATGATGATCTTCATGATCTCGTTTGTGCCCGCGTAGATGCGACTGACCCGCGCGTCCACGTAGGCCCGAGCCACCGGATACTCGAGCATGTAGCCATACCCACCGTGGAGCTGAACGCACTCGTCGACCACCTGACAGAGCATCTCGCTCTGGAAGAGCTTGGCCATCGAACACTCCTTGACCAGGTACTCACCGGCGGCGTGACGAACCAACAGCTGGTCCAGAAAGTGGCGCCCCACCTCGACCCGCGTCGCGCACTCGGCGAGCTTGAAGCGCGTGTTTTGAAACGTGCTGACGGGGCGACCAAAGGCCCGACGGTCTTTGGTGTAGGCGACGGTGTCCCGCAGCACCTGCTCGGCGCTCGCCTGCGCCGACACGGCCAGCGCCAGGCGCTCTTGTTGGAGCTTCCGCATCATCAGCATGAACCCGGAGCCCTCGGAGCCCAGAAGGTTCCCCGCGGGCACACGCAGGTCATCGAAATGCAGCTCCGAGGTGTCCTGCGAAGCCATCCCCACCTTGCGCAGCTTGCGGCCCCGCGTAAAGCCAGGGCTGGCAGCGTCGATCAACAACAGGGAGATGTTGCCGTGTGGCTTGTCCGGATCATCGCCGGTCTTCACCGCGGCCACCACCACGTCGCATATCTGCCCATTGGAGATAAACGTCTTGGAGCCGTTGACCACGTACTCATCGCCCTCGCGCCGCGCCGTCGTCCGGATCCCCGCCAGATCGGAGCCTGTGTTTGGCTCGGTCATGGCGATGGCGCTGATGGCGGAACCGGCCGCGCACTTTGGCAGCCACTGTCGCTTCAGATCTTCGGAGCCAAAGGCGTGGATGTACGGCACCACGATGTCGCTGTGGAGGCTCGCCACGAAGCCGGACTCGTAGACCTTCGCCAGCTCCTCCATGACGATGCAGGAGTGAAAGAAGTCACCACCCGGCCCACCGTACTCCTCCGCGAGCCAGGGGCAGAGGAAACCGGCCTCGCCAGCCTTCTCCCAGACCTCGCGATCGACCTGGCCCTGCTCCATCCAGCGCTCCTGATTCGGGACGACCTCGCGTTGGATGAACTGCGCGAACGCTTGGCGGAAGAGATCGTGGTGGTCGTCGAAGATACGGCGTCTCAAGCGGTGCTCCGTCGGTCGGGGTCAGAGCCCTATCTTCAACGCCTTTATGGTCTGGTTCAATAGACGCCGCTGCGCACCGATGCGGTCCACATCCTGGAGCTCCAGGGCCCCCCGAAACGCCGCTAGCAGCGCCCCCAGGTGTTCGCGCTCAGCGCCCGTCAGCTCGGCGAACAGCGCCTCGGCGCGCTCGAGCGCGGTGGCGTTGGGCAGCGCCTCGCGCGGATGAAATTTTAGCGCCTGCAACGCGGCACGAGCCTCGGCGAGCTCTCGCTTCGAGAGGCCTCCGGCCACACCCTCGATGAGCAACGAACGGCTGTGAGCTGTGCCGACCACCGTCGCCTCGACCTCGATCAGCCCATTGAGATCGTATGAGAAGCGGACGTCCAGGGACTGCTCTCCGGCAGGCGCGGCAGGGATGTCCGACACCTCGAATTGCCCGAGCGACGTGTTGTCGTCGCACATCGAGCGCTCGCCCTGAAAGATCTCGACCTTGATGACCCGCTGGAAGTCAGCCACGGTGCTGAAGCGCTTTACGCGACTGGCGGGGATCACGGTGCCGCGGTCGAGGATGGGGCTGAACAACCCGTTGACGCGGCACCCACCCATGTCCGTGGAGGTCGCGATCCCCAGAGAGAACGGCGCGATGTCGGTGACGATCAGATCGTCGACCTGTGCGTCACCAGCCTTCAGCGCCGCCTGAATGGCGGCCCCCATGACCACCGCCTCGTCAGCTGGCAGGCTGCTCAGGGGCAAGCGCCCAAACACGGCCGCGGCCTGCGCCGCGAAGCAGGGCATCCGGGTCGCGCCGCCAACCAGCAACACCTCATCGATATCTGAGGGTTGGACTCGAGCGTCGCGCATCGCACGCATCATCGCCCATCGGGCACGGTCCAACAGCTCCGCCCAGAGCTCTTCGGCGTTGCCTCGGGTCAACTCCACGGCGACGTCGACCTCGCGCCCTCCAGGCAGCAACAGCCGGGGCAAGGCCACGGTGGCGACGGGCCTCTCGGTGAGTCGCCGCTTGGTGCGCTCCGCGGCTCGCAACAGGCGAGCCCAGGAGACATCGGACGGACCGCGGCCCAGCGTCGCCCCATGCTCGGCGTCCACCGCGTCGGCCGCCCACTGGGCCAGCCGCTCGCTGAAGTCCTCGCCACCGAGCCAGGCGTCACCGGCGGATGACTGAATCTCGATGACGCCGTCAACGATCTCGAGCACGGTCACGTCGAACGTGCCGCCCCCCAGATCCAGCACCGCCGCGCGCAGCTGTCGGTCGCGCTCGTGCAGGCCGTATGCCATGGCGGCGGCGGTCGGCTCGTTGATGATCCGCTCGACCTTGAGGCCGGCGATGGCCCCCGCATCCTTCGTGGCCTTCCGTTGCAGCTCTCCGAAATACGCCGGCACCGTGATCACAGCCTCGACGACCTCACGGCCCAACGCCGCCTCGGCGTCCTCCTTGAGCTGCTTTAGGACCAAGGCGGACAGGTCCTGCGGCGTGTAGGCTCGCTCCGAGTCACTCAGCTGGTAGCGCCTCATCGTCCCCATGTCGCGCTTGAACCACTGCGCCGTGGACTCGGGTCTGGTGGTCGCGCGTGCGCGCGCAGCCGCACCGACCACGACCTCGCCCTGCGCGTTGAGGCTCACAGCGCTGGGGGTCAGGTACTCACCGACGGAGTTGGAGAGCACCACCGGCTCCCCCTGATCCATGCAAGCCACCAGACAGAAGGTCGTGCCCAGGTCTATCCCGATGATCGGCGCTCCGGTGGGCGTTGGCGTCACTTGCAGACCCTTCCGTATCGAGCGCGAAGCGCGGCCGCGAGCTGCCCCTCGATGCCCAGGCGCCCGTCGGGCAAGGCTGCGAGCGCCTGATCCGAGCACCGCCCAGCGTCCAGCTCCCTCGCCAGACGCGTCGCGGCCACGCACCCGATCCGTCGCCGGAGGCACAGCGTCTGCAGCTGATCGGCGGAGCCCACGGCGTGGGTCACCACCACCAGGTCATCGGTGTGCTGCCGGGCTTGGAACCGACCGAGGCTACGCTCGGTCGCGGCCTCCTCGGCATCCGTCACCATGAACGCCACCGCGGCGAAACAGGCGACCATCAACGCGAACCAGCCCCAACGCTCCAAGCGCCGCCCCCGCGCGCCACGGCGCGCTGCGTAGACCGGCCTCAGGGCATCGCTCAGCACGCCGCGCAGGTGCCGGCTGCTACGAAGACAGGCCCTGGCGGCCTCGGCCTGGGCGGGCTCACGCGCCGTAAACTCGGTCAGCGGGCCGTACGCCGACGGCAGGTCACAGGCCCGCACAGCGCTCGCGATGATGGCCCGCGCTGCCACCGGAAATTCGTCGTCCAGGCGGTCGAGCTCGAGGGTGAGCGCCCACTGCCCTGCGAGCTCGTCGCTCAGCCTGGCGCCCCCACCGGTCCTCGACAGGTAGCTCTCCAGCGCGCTGACCACCCGATGGGCCGGCGCGATGGCCCCATGCTCCGTGAGGCGCAAGGCGAGGTGAACCACCCGGTAGGGATGCGGAGCGTCGATCTCGGCGCTCCCCTCAGCCATTCTCAGCTGCCGGCAGATCACCGCCGCGGCCAGGTCATAGCGTCGCACACCCAACAGCTCCTCGGCGTAGACCACCCCCACCTGCGGGCTCGCACCGAAGGCGGCGCCCAGGCGGCTCAGGTCGAGCTCGCCGCCGTGCTCGGCAGCAAAACTCGCGGCGACCTCCCGCGCCCACTCCGGGACCGTGTGACGATCGAGTGGCGGCTCCGCCGGCCGCTCACCGGCCTCGTCGTCGACCGCCGGAGCGTCACCGCCGGCCCCCCCCGCGCCACCGTGGCCCGGCTCCGACCCGGGCTGTGTCGAGGCGTCCGCGTCCGCCTCCACGCCCCGACGGTCGTCGAGCCGTAACGCTGCGCGCAGGTCGAGCTCGGCGTCTACCCGCTCCCACGCCGCGCGCAGCCTCTTGAACCCATCCGGGTCGAGCTCCGGCTTGTACTGTCGCAGGAGCTGCAGATACGCCCGACGAGCATCCGCGCGCGCCACGGAGGCCCGGACCTGGAGGACCTCCAGCGCGGCCTCGAACGTCAACACATCCTGGCTCACATCGTGGCCATGGAGGTCAGGGTCCCCTCTTAGATCGGGGCCTCTTGTCGTCGTCATTCATCATCTTGTGGAGCAGCCCTCCGGTAGCATCGATCAACGCTCGCAGCTCAGGTTCATCGCCTACGAGCTCTTTGGCCAGGGTCGTCAATATCTGGGGCGCCCGCTCGGGATCGAGCAGCGCCGACGGGTCGTCCATCAACCCGCCGATCCACTTCACCGCACGCTTCAGGCCAGGATCGCCATCCGCCAGCAGCTCTCCGAAGATCGTCACCAGCTCACTCAGGTTCAAGTCCTTGCGCAAACGCCCAGAGTCATCGACCAGGGAGCGCAGCAGCCCGACGATGGCCCCCATCCCCCCTTCTTCCAGCAGCGAGAGGAGGCGGCGGAGGCCTGGCTCCGACTTCAGCGCCTGCGGGATCAGCGGCATCAGCGAGGCCACCTCGAAGCCGCCGATATCCTCGTCACCGTAGGTGCCGCCCAGCCAGCGCTTCGCGGTGGCCAAGGCGGCGCGCCTGTCGCGGGCTGGGGAGACCAGCGCGGCGATCAGGTCGTCGGGCGAGGCGGTCCCGAAGGCGAAGGCCCTAAAATACGCATGAAGCGCCTCACGATAGGCTCCCTCGGAGCGCGCCTGTTGGCGCATCGCTTCGAAGAACAGAGCGCCCTTTCCGTAAACGATACCGGCCACCTCGAACATCGTGCCGAAGTCGGCGGCGGGGCTGTCTACGGGAAGGTCTCGCCCGCCCATCATTCGACCCACCTGATACCTCAGCGTCGCCTGAAGCGTCCGCTGACGCTGGGCGGCGATCTTGCCACGCTTGTGCTCGACGAAGAGCAGCGCCGAGTGATTCGCGAGGGCCTCGTCCATGAACGGATGCCGCCGGCGGTCACTTCCGACCACGGCGCTCCACCATTGATGAGCGACCTCGTGAGCGACGACGAACTCCAGGGTCTCCCTCATCAGCTCGTGACTGATCAAGCCACCCAGGAGCTGTTGGTTGGTACCCACGCGGCCGTTGGGGCCGTAAAACATCTTGGCGATGGTCACGATGCCCGAAGACGCGGCCCCATCCGCCCCGCCGACCAGCGGCGCCTCCACGACGTCCAGCTCTCTGTAAGGGTATTCGCCAAAGGCTCGGTTGAAGAACCGCAGCGCCTCCGCCGCGTGGTCCAGGACCACCCGGCCGACCTCCGCGTGCTTCGCCAAGTAGAGGCTGTTCAGCGTGACGCCGCCGACCTGCGTCGACGCCTTGCCGTAGTCGCGCGACGCCTGAATCGTGAACTCGCGTACCGCGCCCGCCTGATAGCGGAGGACCTGCTCTTTGCTGCCCTTCAGTGATCGCGCGACCTCGATGCCCGTGGCCGCGACCGTCACGTCGCGGGCAACGGTGATGCGGACGTCATAGTCGCCGACCTCGAGGTAACTGACGTCGCCTTGCGAGGGGCCCCGAGGGCTCCGGCGCTGGGCCGTCAAGTCCCACCTGGTGCCGTCATGGCTGCTCAAGACCGGGTACCACAAGGCCAGGCTCATGATACCCGACGACACACTGAACACGCCGTACCCCGAGGAGCCGCCGCCCTCTCCCAGGGTAGCCCTCAGCAGCTGCTCGATCGCTCCCGCGGTGGCGCCATCATCGGTCTGATCGGGCATCCGATGGATGCTCCCCGCGAAGTTCAACGACACCACAGCCGTGGCCCCGGGCGCCAGGGCAGCCGGCAGGGTCACGGTGGTGACCGGTCCGTCCGAGGAGACACTCCGGGCCGGCACGCCATCGACCACCACATCCGTGATCACCAGCCACGACGATCCCCCGCGCTTGAGCTCCGCCACGTTGGGGTATGTCAAGAACACCAGATCCGGCACCGCCTTGGAGGCCCGATGGGCGTATCGAATGGTCTGCGTG
>JAAZYN010001010.1 GCA_014239625.1 Myxococcales bacterium
GGCCGAAACGCCTGGCGAATCCTGGCTTCAACCATTCTGACCGGCTGCGTGAGAGGTGGGCGGCCGCCACCGGCGCCGGTGCATCCGGGCTGGCGCAGCTCGTCGCGGCCGGGGTACACTTGAGACCATCGCGTACTCGGAGGGGACGGTGGCCTGGTTCGTCGTGATTGGTAGCGGTGCGTACGAGTCCCACAAGGTCGAGGCGGAGAGCTATGTCCGCCACCGAAAAGGGGTCGCCTTCTACAACGGCGCGGAGCGGGTCGCGGAGTTCCCGGGCCACGAGATCTTCCGGGTGATGGAGTGCGACTCTGCTCAGGCGGCTGAGGATGCCATCGGCCGGGCCTACAGCCACCATCGTGGCCAACCTCAGGACGTAGCGGCGCGGCTGAGCGCTCGGGCCCGGAGCGGCCGGGAGTAGCCGCCCGGGTTCTTCTTGGCGGCGGGTGATGGGGGGCGTAAAAGCGTAACTCGATCGGTTGCGCAACGACGAGCTCCGGTCGTCAGGCCCCGTCGGCCCAACCGGCGATGACTCAGCAGGACACGAGCTCGGATGGTCGCTCACACTATCGACACCCGCCCGCCCCTATCAGCGCCCGGCCCCGCCCCGGACGCCCTGGTCGATCCCGACGGGCGCCCCCGCTTCGGGGTCTACGACTCGCCGTTCCGGCGCGTGGGGCTCGCCGCGGCGCGCTGGACCACCCGCTGGGGTTTCGACGCCCCGGCGCCGTTCAGGGCCTCGCGGCTCAAGCGCTGGCAGCACTTCACCATCCTCCACCCGGAGGCGTTGCTCACCTGCGCCATCGTGGACGCCGCGTACCTCAAGACGACCTGGGTTCAGTTCGTGGATCTCGCCGGTGGGCTGCGAGTGGAGCACCACCACCAGACGCCGCGCGCCGACTGCCGCATCGCCGACGCGCTATGGGACGACCGCACCTACTTCCGGCGACGCGGGTACCACCTGGCGATCCGCAATCACCTCGACGCTGGCAGGCACACCCTCACGTTCGACATCGCCAAGGGCGCCGCCCAGGGGCTGCCACAGATCACCGGCGAGCTGCGCGCGCTCCATCCACTTGGCCCCGGGGGTGTTCAACCCCTGGTGGTCGCGCTTCCCCTCGAAGACGACCGCTGCCTCTACAGCCACAAGGTGCCGCTGCCCCTCGAGGGTCAGCTGAGCGTCGGGCGACGCTGCCTGCGTTTCGATCCCGAACGCTGCTCGGTGATCTTGGATGTCCATGGGGCCCACTACCCCTATCACACGTGGTGGCGGTGGGGGACCTTCGCCGGACGCGACGAGGGTGGCCGGCGGATCGGGCTGAATCTGACACGCAACATCGTGATCGGTGACGCGTTGAACGAAAACGCCCTTTGGGTCGATGGTCGGCTGGAGCGGCTCGATTCCGCACTGTTCGAACGCGAGGGCGCTGGCTGGCGAGTAGGCACGCGGGACAGTCGAGTAGAGCTCATGTTCGAGCCGATGGGGTCTCGGAGCGAGGACCTCAACCTCGGCCTGGTCCGATCCCGGTTCAAGCAGTTCTACGGCCGTTACAGCGGGCGTGTTCGATACGGCGACGAGGACCTGCGGGTGGATGCGGCGTACGGATTACTCGAAGATCACGACTCCAAGTGGTGAGCTGAACATGAGCCGAGAGTTCCGACGCGTCGGCAGCACCGTGGTGCTGGAGACGCCGATCTTCACGCTGCGCCAGGACCAGGCGTTGCACCCCGGCACCGGCCAGCAGGGCGCCTACGTGGTCCTCGAGATGCCGGACTTCGTGAACATGGTGCCGGAGACCCCCGATGGCGGTGTCGTGATGGTGCGCCAATGGCG
>JAAZYN010001011.1 GCA_014239625.1 Myxococcales bacterium
ACGAACAGGTAGATGATGACCAGGCGGCCCATCGCTCTCAGGCCAGTGCCGCTGAACACCTCCTTGACGAAGCCCATGCCCTGCGGAGGGATGTGGACGAAGACCTTGCGGCCCATCCAGAAGACGACCGTGGCGGCGAACATCAGGATGCCGGGTATGCCAAAGGCCAGCGCGGGGCCGACTTCGGCCAGCAGGACGGGGGTCAGCAGGGTCGATATGGTGGACCCGAAGTTGATGGCGAAATAGAACCAGCCGAAGACCTTCTCGATGAGGTGGGCGTTCGTTTGCCCGAATTGGTCACCGACATGCGCTGATACGCAGGGTTTTATGCCGCCCGATCCGACCGCGATGAGCGTCAGACCTACGGCTAAGCCTTCCCGTGTCTCCCAGGCCGCCAGGACACCGTGCCCCGCGCAATAGATGAGGCTGATGGTGAGGATGGTCTTGTACTTGCCGAAGAACGCGTCGGCGAGGACCGCGCCCAGGATCGGGAAGAAGTACACGGCCGCGCCGAAGAAGTGGTACCAGCTCTTGGCGTCCTCTTCGCTCATCACGTCGTAGGCGCCGTCGGAGTCCAGCAGGTACTTCGTCATGAAGACGACCAGGATGGCCTTCATGCCGTAGTAGCTGAAGCGCTCGGCGGCTTCGTTGCCGACGATGTAGGGGATGCCCTTGGGCATCTTGTCGGACGGCACGGGTGCGGTCAGGTACGGCTCTTTCGCTTTGACGGCGGTACTCATTAAACCTCCGTTGACGGGAGCCGGCGGTATCGCATGGAACCCCCCATAGGTAAAGCCGGTTCGCTCCAGGCTACCGCTCTGGCCGGGTTGGGACGGGTAGCTGCAGGGCCTCGCGGACCGTCTCGAATTCAGTCGTCCAGCGGCCCTTCGCGTCGCGGACGGTCAGCGTCTCGTCGGCGGTCGAGAGCGGCTCGCTCTTGCACACCGCATACAGCAGGTAGCGGGGGCGCGCTCCGTGGCGCGGGATCACGGTGGTCTTCGTGACGACGTGCAGCGCAGCTCGGTCGAAGGCGACGCGGTTACGTTGATCCTGGGCGGCGTCCATCAGCAGCAGGCCGCGACAGCGGGGTTCGGGCCCCAGCCAGCGAGCGATCGCGGAGGCGTATGCCTCGACGCCGCCTCGGAGCTCAAAGCGGGCGGCCGCTCGTTGCGGATCTCGGGGTTGGGGGCCACTGCCGATGGGCATATACGGAGGGCTCCCCGTGATCAGATCGAAGGGGCCGTGAGCGGACAGATCGACCGTCCTCAGGTCGGCTCGCATGGTGGTAAACCGTGCGATCAGGCCGTTATCGACGATGTTGCGGTGGAGCAGTTGGTGCGAGATGGCCTGCGCCTCCACCGCGACGAAGTGAGCATCCGCGGGCAACGCGCCAGACAGCATCATACAGACGGAGCCCTGACCGGCGCCGATGTCCAGGCAGCGCGTGGCGTCCGGGACGGCCCGCTGGCCGTAGTAGGCACACAGGATGTCGTCGGTGGCGCTGCGGTGCCCTGCGCGGCGCTGCCAAAGATGGAGCGTGCGAGTGAGCTGCACGCGCTGGAGCTCACCGAGGTCGACGTCGGAGGAGGGCATGATCTCGACAGTGACGGATCCTGGTCGTCTGGTCCAAACACGGACACCGGCAATGGTTGGCACGATGGTTGCTCTACACGCCGGTGTGCCCCGAGGCGGGGCGTCAAGTGCGCAGTCGACTGCGTTTCTTTCTCTCTCTCTCTTGACGCCCCGCCTCTTTTTTGTGCTCGACGCCTGACGCGGTCGCGGCGGCTGGTCGCGGGCGTGTCCCCGTGTCTGAAGGTGACCGACTCCGC
>JAAZYN010001012.1 GCA_014239625.1 Myxococcales bacterium
CCTCCGGCGTGACCAGGGCGTGGCGCGAGTCTTGCACAAGCCGGACCCCAACCCAATCCCTGCCCACGGAGAACTTTCATGAGAAACGTCGTCATCGCGCTCGGGTTCGTAACGATCGTTATGGTCGCGGGGTGCGCCCGGACCACGGTGCACCGTGTATCCGGCGACATCCTACGCGGCAAACTGGTTCACTCTTCGCCAGAGAGTGTCGTCATAGAGACCCGAGCGCGGGACAAGTTGCCGGTGGAGACCGCCAGCGGCGATGTCTTGTGGCGCAACAGCGTGGAGATCGCCTGGGTCGACATTCGACGGGAAGACATCCAGCTGCTCAAGCGCGAAGACAAGGTGGCCCTGAACTTCGCCATCGCGTCTTCGGTCGTGTCCGCGGTGGGCTTGATCGCCTTGGGGCCGACCATCAAGGCTGCCGAGAGCTGCAACGATCCTGGATGGCTCGGTTGCCTCGAGGAGGAGTTGGCGCCGATTGCCGTGGGCTCGCTCGCGCTGACTGGCGCCCTCGTCGCGATCCCGAGCTGGATCGCCTGGGGCGCGAGTCGCAAAAACGAGCGAGGACCGGTGATCCGCCCTGGTCTGGGTGGATTCAGCGGGACGTTCTAGCGAGCGCGCGGCGCAAGGCTTCGACCGTGGCGCTGGCAGGAGTACTCCGCCGGCGCCATAGCATCCAATAGGAGACCGGCTCGAGATCGTGGACCGGCCGGAGCGCAACCCCGGGCGGCGGAGCGCAGAACGCGTTGACGAACGCGACGCCCAGGCCCAGGCGCACGAACTCCAACATCAGCGGCCATCCGCTGGCTTCTACCGCGACCTCGGGCGGGCGCCCGGTGTGCTCGAGCCATGCCCCCTCGAGCAGTCGCCGCATGGGGCGTCCTGCCGGCGGCGCGATGAGAGGAGCGTTGGCCACTTCGTCGAGTGACAGGGCCCCTCCGTCGCACAGGCCAGGATGGTCCGAGCGGAAGGCCAGGGAGATGCCGACGACGCTCAACAAATCGGCCTCCAATGCCGCTTCGGTCGGGGCTGCCGCGAGAGCTGTCACGGCGACGTCCGCCCGACCGCTCCGGACGGACTCGAGGGCGGTGTCGCGGTCCTCGGACAACAGGCGAAGCGGGTGCTCCGGATGGTCCCGACGGAACGCCTCGAGCGACGGTCCCAGCAGGTAGAGGTAGGCGCCTTCGCCCGCGGTCAACGTCACCGGGCGCTGGTCGCGACCGGTCCGGACCTCGCTCACGAAGGACCGCATCGAACCGAGCACTTCGTTGGCGTAGCCCACCACGCGCTCGCCCGCCTCGGTCAGGTGAAGCGTGCGACCGTCCCGGCGATACAGCGGGGTCTCCAATGCTTCTTCCAGGTGCTTGACCTGCGTGTGCAACGCCGGCTGCGACAGACCGAGCGCACGGGCCGCGTGCGTGAAGTTGCGGTACTCTGCGAAGGTCGCGAAGGCGCGGAGCCAATCCAGTCGTGGCAGTGATGCATTTATCGACATATCCGATAGCTTATCACGTTATTATAGCTTTAAACGATAGTTTCGTGAGCATCGTTACTCCATCATGAACTCGAAGAAACACATCAAGAACAGCAAGTACCTCTCCTGGTTGCTCCGTCACGGGGCCACCGAAGCCGGCCTCGCCATGGACGCCGCGGGCTGGGTCAGCGTGGACGCGCTGATGGACACGACCGGCTGGTCCATCCATCAGATCCGCGAACTCGTCGCCACCAACACGTGCAGCCACGTCTCCGGTCCGGATGGTCGCTGCGGGTGCGTCACCGACGTTGCGAAGGGCGGCGTCGCCGACCTGATGGCCCTGTGTGTCGT
>JAAZYN010001013.1 GCA_014239625.1 Myxococcales bacterium
ATGGCTGTCATGGCCGTCCGCGCCAACGTGGCTGTGGCTGTGGCTGTGCTCCGGCTCGTCCAGCTCTGCGTGGTGATGCCGGTGATGGTCGTCGTGCCCGAAGGCGACATGAAGCAGGGAGCCCGAGACGAGCGCTTGAAGCCACGCGCTCTGTTCGGCCGTGAACGAGCCGACCAGCCCCTCCCCACCGATGAACCCGAGCACCGTGGCGACCACCAACACGCCGATGGCGACCCACGCGCGGGCTATCCCATGGCCCTCCTCGGCCGTCGCGAAGACCAGCATCCCCAGGGGCAGGCGGTGAACCACGATGGCCGCCCCCAACCCCAGCGCGTGCTCCGGCGTCGCGGCGCCAAGCGCGGCGGTCTCCAGGGCAGCGTGCACGGCGACCGCCGCCACCAGGATCGTGGTCTCGCTGCGATCCGCGCCGCCAAAGTGATGCAGGGCCCAGGGCACCGCCAACCCGGCCACCGCCAACAGAGCCGCCATGGGGCCGCCGTGTTGCAAAGCCTCGGGCAGCAGGTGCACCACCGCCAGCCCGCACACCGCCACCAAGGTGAACCCGTCCAGGGCGGACTGCCAGCGCTTGGAGCCCAGCCAGGTGTGCAGCAGCAGCGGGCCCACGACGAGGCCCAGGACCGCGGCGACGAGGATGACGAGAGTCAGAGACACCCCCGGGGTCTAACACCCAGCGTGTCGCCATGCTATACCAACTGTACCCCCCGATGGCATGTCACCATGACGATCCGCGATCAGTGAGGACCGCGCCCTGACCGAAGAAAACGCTCCCGTCTGCCCCAGCTGCGGTCAGCGCGCCGGCGCGGTGGCCCAGCCCTGCCCCGAGAAGGTGTGCGCGCGCAAAGGATATCACTTTATCCCTGCGCGCTACGCTCCCGATGATGACATGGACGCGGATCCCATGCTGGGGCGCATCATCGACGAATACCTGGTGGTCAAGACCCTGGGCGCGGGCGGCTTCGGCAAGGTGTTTTTGGTGCTCCAGCAGCCCATCATGCTCAGGGCCGCGCTGAAGCTCGTCCACCGACACCTGATCAGCGGCGCCATGTCCGATCGGCTGCTCACCAAGTTTCGCGGCGAGGCTGAAGCGCTGGCGCAGCTGACTCATCCAAACATCGTCCGGTTGCTCAAGTTCGGGGTGCATCAGAGCAGCCCCTACATGGTGATGGAGTTCGTCAGCGACGCCTGCACGCTGTCCACCGAGATCGCGCAGCGCGCAGCCCGCTCCGTGCCGATGAGCCCCGAGGAGTCCCGGCGCATCCTGTCGCAGATCGTCGATGGGCTTGGCGCCGCCCACAAGCGCGGCTTGCTCCACCGTGACATCAAGCCCGACAACATCATGCTGGCGGCCATCGAGGGTAACTCCCACTTCGTGCGGATCCTGGACTTCGGCCTGGCCAAGGACCTGACGGTCTCCAACGAGACCTCCGTGGCGATGGGGACACCCGCGTATATGGCCCCCGAGCAGCTACGTCGCCGGGATCTGGGGCCGTGGACGGACTGGTACGCCGTCGGGATCATCGCCTACGAGCTGCTGACAGGTCTCAAGCCCTTCGGCGACGCGCTCGGCGACTCGCTCTTTCGCATCAAGCTCGACCCCGCCTATGACCTGACGGCGGGGCTCCACTCGGCGGGGCTCCCTGACCTGGTGATCAGCTTTCTGGCCAAAGCCTGCGCTCATGAGCCGGCTGACCGCATCGGCACCGCGGCCGAGTTCCGAGCGGGACTGGATCGGGCCATCGCGGCCCTGGAGGGGCGAGGCGACGTCGACGTCGGGGGGCTGGTCGATGTGGTGGGTCAGACC
>JAAZYN010001014.1 GCA_014239625.1 Myxococcales bacterium
CGCTGCGCCTCGACCGCCCCGGCGAGGTGCTGAAGCTGGCCGAGCGCGCGGAGCGACCGGGCCCGCTGCTGCGCACCGTCGCGGCCGCCTTGCGGGGCGAGCCCGGGGAGGTGCTGGCGAGCCTGGAGGCGTTGACCCGGGGCGAAGCGACCCAGGGTGACGCGCTGCATGGCGACCTGCTCCGGGCTGGCAGCCGCCTGGCCGCCGCCCTGGGATGCCACGCCGCCGCGCGTCGGCTCGCTGAGGCGCGCGTGGGGCTGGCGTCGCCCAGGGCGAAGCCGGGAGCCGTCATCGACCTGGTGGAGCTCCGCCGAGCGACGCGCGATGATCCGATGGAGCTGCGCGAGTGGTTGTCGCGAGCGGTCACCGACCAGGGAGGGTCACCGGAGGTCCAGCTCAAACTCGCTCGAGCGGCGACTTGGGTCGGCGACTTTCAGATCGCCGAGGAGGCCTTGAGGGGACTGGGCGACCACGTGCCCGAGCGCCACCTCTTGATGGCGCAGCTTCATCTGTGGCGAGGCGACACCATGGGCGCCCGCGCGGCTTCGGCACGGAGCGAAGCCGCGCGGCTGGAGTTCATGGGGGATCCGGAGGGGCGCGTCGACATCGCGCTGCTCCTCGCCGGCTGCGACGTCCTCGAGGGGCACGGGGCTGGCGCCGTGGTCACGCTCGAGCAGCTGGTGGATGAACACCCGGAGCCGTGGGTCGCTGCGACCTGGCTCTGCGAAGCCCACATGCGTCTGGGCGATTGGGCCCGCGCGGAGAAGGCCGACGAGCGCTCACAGGCGGCCCGACACACGTTGGCGAACGCCGTCGTCGCCACCCTCAACCGCGCCCGCCGCCTCATCCACTCGGGGCGCGCAGGGCAGGGCTGGGAGGCCGCTCGGGTTGACCCGGACGGGTTGCTCGATGGGCGTCTCGACGGATGGGTCCCGGCCGAGGAGAGCGACGCGGCGCGCAGGGGGACCGTCGCCGACGGTGAGCGAGTGTTGAGCCGGGTGCACGCCGAGCTCGGCGGCAACCGGACAGAGCTGCCTTCCCGCCTCGACGACGGTGAGCTGCGCCTGTTCGATGATCCCCGCTCGCCTCGGATGGCGAGCGCCCACTGCTTGTATCTCCTGGGTGACCAGGGGTTCGCCCAGACACAACGCGCCCTGGAGGCGTTGCTGGGGCGTTGGAGCCGCTCGCCCCAGCCGCCCTGTTACCTGGGGGAGCTGCTGCTTTGGTGGGGTCGGCTGGAGGCGGCCGAGGCCAGCTTCCAGGCGGCCGTCGACCGCGGCGGGACCCGGTGGGCGTATATCGGGCTGGGCGCGGTCCGCACGCTGCAGGGGCGAACAGCCGAGGCGCTGGACTACTTCGAGCGCTGCGTCGGCATCTATGGCGAGCTGGAGGGGGCGACCCTGGTGGTCTACAGAGGCGAGCTCTATCGCCGCGCGGGGAGGACCCAGGAGGCCCTCGAAGACCTGCGAGAGGCCCTGCGGCGACGCCCCGGAAGGGTCGGCGCCTGGTCGAATCTGGCGCTGGTCCATCTGGACCTCGGCGACGCGACCCAGGCCTTGGAGGCGGCCGCCGAGGTGTACCGGCGCGTGCCTCACCTGTTGCGCCAGGCGGCCCGCGCGGAGTCTCTGCCAGAGGACGCCCATCGCCACGCCCAGCACTTGCCGGCGTTGCTCGAGCGAGCGTTGACGATGATGTGTGGAAATCGGTCCTCGTCGATCTGGAGCTACCGAGACGCCGACGTATTCTTCCGGGTCTTACCCGACCCGGCGCCGCTGTGCGACTGGGCCCGGGACAACGGCTCCTTTGCTGAGATGCTGGC
>JAAZYN010001015.1 GCA_014239625.1 Myxococcales bacterium
GCGGGATGCCATTATGCATTGGGTCTGGGGAGGCGTCTATCCAAGACACAGCGGCGCCGTAAACGAGTTGATTCGCACTGGTCCCCACATGCCTGTCATGGCCAAGTTTGCGCGCATCGCGCCGTCTGGAATCATGAGGCTTCAGAGCGACGGATTGGGTGAGGAATTTCAGGGCGCACTCTTCAGTGCCCATTTCAATCCTCATCGTATTCAGGCGCATATTCTTGAACTCGATGCCTCGACGTTCAAAACGATCGACACGGACTTTCTGACGTCTACCGACGACGATTTTTATCCGACGGATGTCGTGGAAGATGCAGATGGCAGTGTGCTCTTTTGTGACACGGGCGCGTGGTACGTTGATGCTTGCCCAATTAGTCGTGTTGCCAAGCCCGAAATCACAGGGTCTATCTATCGCATTCGTTCCAAGCAGTCCAAGATCGCCGAAGACCCGTGGGGACTCCGCAGCGCATCCTGTGCGTGAAGTTCTGGGGCCTGGGAAGCCTGCAGCTCCTGACGCCGGCCGTGACCAGCCTGCGGGAGCAGTACCCCGAAGCGACGATCGATCTGCTCACCCTGTCGACCAACGCCGAGTTCGCACGCGGACTCGGGACCGGGGACCTGGCCAGCTTCGATGATGTCCTGACCCTCGACGTGACCGGTGCGGGCTGGGCGAGGCTCGCCGGGCGCACGGCCAGCCTGGTCGGGACCCTGCGGGCCCGCGGATACGACCTGGTCATCGACTTCGAGTTCTTCACACGCTTCTCCGCGCTCGTCTCGCTCTTCTCGGGGGCGCCACGCCTGGCGGGCTTCCACGCGCCGAGCGTCTGGCGAGGGGGGTTCCGAGGCAGGCGCGTCACGTTCAACCGCTACTGGCACGTCGCACGTAACTTCCGTGCGCTGGCCGGCGCCGAGGACGGGAGCGAGGTCGGTGCCGACGAGATCACCCCGTTCCGCGTCACGGAGGCGGCCCGGACCGAGCTGACCGAGCTGCTGCTGGAGGCCGGGGCGGCCCCGGAGCGGCAGCTGGTCGTGCTCAACCCCAATGCCGGGAGCCTGTCGCTGGAGCGTCGCTGGCCTCGCGAGCGCTTCGTGGCCCTGGGGCAGGCCATGCTCGACCACGACGGCGTCGTGATCGTCCTGGTGGGCTCGGCCTCGGAGGCGGAGTACACGGGGCCCGTCGCCGAAGCCATGACCGCCGCGCCAGGGCGGGTGCTTGATCTCTCGGGACGGCTCTCGATCACGGCGTCGTGCGCGCTGTTCGAGCGCGCCGACCTGGTCGTGTCGAACGACAGCGGACCGATGCACATCGCCGCCTCTCTCGGCGCCCCCACGATCGGGCTCTTCGGTCCGGAGACGCCCGTGATGTATCGCCCACTGGGCAAGCACGTCACGGCCCTCTGGGACCCGCCGGTGTGCAGTCCCTGCATCAACGTGCACGACAACAAGCGCTCGACGTGCATCTACGGCCAGCCGGAGTGCCTCATGAACCTGTCCGTCGGGTCCGTGCTGGGTACGGCTCGCCGGATGCTGGAGGGCGAGCTGCTACGCCCGGTCGGCCCGCCGACGGAGGTCCTCGGAGCTGAGCGCAGGCGCCGGATCGAACGCGACGTGCAGGCGGGGGACTCTCCCTGATGCGCGTGCTGCTCCTCAACCCGCCGGGCGAGAGAATCTACATCCGCGACTACTTCTGCTCGAAGACCACCAAGTCGAACTACCTGTTCCATCCGATCGACCTCGTGGTGCTCAGTGGAACGCTGGACGAGTGCCACGAGGTCAGCGTGCTGGACGCGATCGCCGAGGCGCTGACGCCGGAGC
>JAAZYN010001016.1 GCA_014239625.1 Myxococcales bacterium
CTGCGAGGCTCGCGAGCGGCGATGAGCAGCCTCGACGCGCGGCTGGTCGCCAAGCTGCGCCTCGATGAGGGCAACCTGAAGGAGCGCGTGGATCGGCTCGAGACCTGGGTTCTGCGTGACGCCCTGGAGCGCCACGTCGGCAACAAGAGCCGCATCGCGCGAGAGCTGGGGCTCAGTCGGGCGGGACTCAACATGAAGCTCAAGCGCTTGGCGCTCTGGGAGCAGGCAAAGTCGGTATGACCATGACACCCATCATCTTCGTGTCGTTGGCGACGTTGTTCGCCACGCCGGTTCGTGCCAAGCCCGCCACCAACCCGCGGGTCTCGGTGCACCATTTTCACAGCGCCGCCTTGGCTGAGCGGCGTAGCTACACGGTGTATCTGCCGCCCGCCTACGATGCGACCGCTCCTCGGCGGTACCCGGTCATCTATCTCCTACACGGCCTGGGCGGAAAGGGGGCGAACTGGTTCGACCCTGCGTGGGGGGCTCTGGACAAGCATCTGGACCGCTTCGTCGCCGAGGGCGCGATGGATCCTGTCATCGCCATCGCGCCGGACGGCGGCGTCGGCTATTGGACCAACCACCTGGGTCGAAAGAGCAAACGATTTGGCGACTATGTGGCCAAGGATCTGGTCGCCGAGGTGGACGCCCGGTTCAAGACCCAGCGGTCCCGCGAGGGGAGGAGCGTCGCGGGGGTGTCGATGGGCGGACATGGCGCCATGTCCGTCGTGTTGATGCACCCGCAGACGTTCTCGGCGGCCGTGAGTCTAGCAGGCGCGCTGTTTCTCGAGGCCCCCACTCACCGGAAGGTATACGGCCGCGTCTGGGGCAAGCCCCCCAACGCTTCCCACTGGCGCGCGACCAGCCCCATCGAGCTCATGAAGCGGCTCGACGGTGTCTCCCGGGATCTGCCAGCCCTCTACATCTTCTGCGGCACCAAGGACGGCCTGAGGTTTCATGATTACGCCCGGGCGGCCAGCCGGATCCTGAAGAAGCGTGCCATCCCTCACGAGCTGAGCCTGGCTCCCGGGGGAGTGCACAGCTGGAAGACGTTCGGCCCGGAGGCGTCAAAGTGGCTGCCCTGGCTTCAGAAGATCAGGGCGTCGCGGCGTTCGACGCCCGCCCGTCCAGCTGGACCAGGCCGCTCCGGAACAGGACCGTGAGCGGACCCGCCCGGTCGACGGCTTCGACCACCCCCATGCCGTGTGCTTTGTGGAGGATCAGCTCGCCTTCGCAGTAGCTGTCTTCGCGGCGATGTGGCCGCGCAAAGCGAGAGTGGACGCCGTCGGTCGCTTTACGCCACCTGGCGCTTACCGCCGCGGTGACGGCGTCCTCTGCAGAGATCTTCGGCGTTGGTGGCTCGACGGCCTCCAGCTGGGGCAGGCTCCTCGGCTGGCGTGCGGGGGTCACCGACCGCAGGCGGGGCTTGCGGGTGGGCTGCACCTCCACGACGCGGCGCTGGCGCGGCGAGGCTTTCGGACGCTCCGTCTTGAAGCGCTGGCGCTCCCCACATGTTCGGCACACGACGCTGATCACGTCGTTGTCGATCATGGCCGCCACCGTGGCGTCGAGCACGAGCTTGCACCGGCGACAATAGGCGTCGACGTGCTCACCAACCCTTGCGTTGGATGCCATTGAGTCTTCTCGAGTCAAAAGATGAACAGGAACTCACCTCGACCCTAGGCCCCGTCCAGAGCGTCATCAACCTTGCTGTGCCGGAGCCTTGAAACCCGTTCGCTTTTGTCGGCGATGGGGCTGACTACTCGCCCTCAGTCCTCGGCGGCGGTTCGCCAGCTGCGTCCGCCACAGCCGCATTG
>JAAZYN010001017.1:0-265 GCA_014239625.1 Myxococcales bacterium
ACGCTAATCCTGGCAGATGGCGCGCAGACGTCTCTGGCCTACATGCAGACCCTGGCCAGGAAGACGCAGGGCACCATGGGTCAGCCGCTCTCGACGACCGTCTTCAAGTGGAACGGCAAGGACTGGGTCGTCGCTGCCAAGTAGCCGCGCTCCTCAGAGGGCGAAGCCGTCCAGCGGCGCCACGTCGAAGGCAGGAGAGCCTGATCGACAGGCGCCAAAGGAGATCCAGGCGATCCAGGCGCCAAAGGCGATCCAGGCGCAGATG
>JAAZYN010001017.1:275-1815 GCA_014239625.1 Myxococcales bacterium
CTGAGCTGTTGGGATCTGAACGGCGACGGCGTGGGGGATCCGGACACGGAAGACAGCAATGACGACGGCCTGGTTGACGTCCTCGACTGCGCTGGATCCGGTTCCGGGGCGGGACTCACCAAGGCCGACGTCTACGTGGTCGAGGTCATGTCGAGCAGCCCGTCGCGTGCGTTTTGCGCCGACACCAACGACGCCGACCTCCCGATGGTGGTTCCGTCGAACAAGACGGCGGTCTTGGATCCGCGCGGCCGCGGTGATGTCCGGCTGGTGTGCTACGCTTCGGAAACACGCACCGGGGGTCGTTTGAATGTTTTCGGAGGGACAGCGTCCTCTCCTTGGCTGGTTTTCTCGCCAGTTCTCTGGCGACGCTGGGAGGTCCGAGTGATTTCAGGGTGCCACGAAGCAGACGCCGGGTTCGGCGCGCGGCGCGTACCGCTCCCCGGCTGGACTGACCTCGCCCTGCAGTCAGCGCGACGCCTCCCTGGTCTCGCGCAGCGGCTCATGGCATGCGCCAGCGCACCCGCAGCGAGACCCCAGACGGCGTCGCCGGCGGCCCCCGGCGCCCCCCTTTCAACGCCTGAACCAGGTCCCACCCAAGGGACGTTGGAGGAGCAATGATGAGACGGATTCGACGATCAGTGCGGGGTCTCCCGGGCCTCTGTGCCCTGGTGGGACTGTCGTTGGTGTGTTCGCCAGCGACCGCGGGTGTCCCGCAGCTTCAAGGGGGAGACCTCACGGATCTGGAGCACAGCGAGTGCTTCGCCGTCTCACTCAAAGCGGACAAACTCGCCTGCGTCGAGGTGACGGTCGACCCGATGGTGAACGTGGTCAGCCTCTTCTTTTGGAGCCTCACGAAAAACAAACGGGCAGGCAAGAAGCGCAAGGTCATCTACCCCGACCGGGATGGGGGACCCTCCATGGACGAGGGCGCTATCAAGAAGTTCAACAACAAGCTTCGCAAGGGCAAGTACAGGCCTCTGCGCCTGCGATGGTCTACGGCGGGTCACGCCGACCGCGAGTTCAACCGTCGGAGCAAGCTCGGCTCGGACGCGGACATCGGTCAGCGAGGTCGAACGGTCACGGTGGAGCGCCGCGGCGCGAAGCTCCTGACGATCCGGCCGGCCCCCTCCAAGAAGTACAATCGCGTACTCGTCAAAGCCTACGACGTCGGGAAACGGGTGGCGGTTCTGGTGCACCACTGGAAGGAACCACACACTGGCGCCAACGCGGTGAAGGTGGTGTCGCTTGGCCTCGCCAACACCGCGACTCGGTACCCCGCGGCCATCCGAAAGACCTTCGTCAAAAAATGCGCGCGCGATCGCAACCCAGCGAAGCTCTGCCGGTGCATGTTGGCGGCCATAGAGCAGCGCTACACGTTCGCGCAGTTCAAGGCGATCGGCACGAGCGCCAAAAAGAAGGGGACGGTCAGCGTGAAGTTTCGAAGGTTCTTGGAGTCCGCGGCGCGCACATGTGCGCGCTGACGCGGCCGGTCAGAATGGTTGATGCCAGGATTCGCCAGGCGTTTCGGCCCAGGCCAAGA
>JAAZYN010001018.1 GCA_014239625.1 Myxococcales bacterium
AACCGAGCGGCGGCCGTCGCCGCCAGGTCCACGCCGACCACCCGGTCGCAGACCTGGGCCAGGGCCATCGCGTCATAGCCGGCTCCGCAGCCGGCCACGAGGGTTCGCTCGACGTGGGGTAGCGACCCGCGCTCCAAGAGGTCCACCAGCGCTGGCGCCGGTCCGCCGGCGTCCCAGCCGGTCCGCCCGTTTCGCCATGCATCTTCCCAGATGGTGCTCAATGTTTCCCTCCCGATGTCGTGTGCTCGCGGCTACAACGTGCCGATGGAGCGGTCTGGTGCAAGAGCTCCTTTACATCGCGGCGCGCCCGCGGCACCTCCGCCGGCTCGTTCGACCTTTGCGCTCATGCTGCAGCGGCCCCGCCTGCGGAGGGCTCGTCCGCGCGCTGGTCGCGCCGGAGACGAGAGCTCCGGGTTGCTGGCTCGTGGGGCCGCCCAAGTCCCGGGCAGCGGCCGAGCACGTAGTGCGTGTCGAGCACCAGCGGCGCTGCGCGAGCGTCAGTGTCCCACCATCGCCACGTGGCGAAACGACGCGCGGCGCTCGAACCCCGCGCGCTCGGCGGCCGCCTGCATGCTCGTGTTCTTGGCCATCACGAGGACCTCTCGCCCGGCGGCTACCTCCAGCTGGGTCGCCTGAGCGAAGGCTCCACCGATCAACCGTTTACGCGATCGGAGCGCGACGGGGACCCAGACGTTCTGGAGCTCCATGATCGAGTCATGCACCTCGACGAGCTCTCCGATGAGCACCGGCTTGTCCTTCTCGTAGCCCAGCAGCAGCTTACCCGACGAGATGGTCTCGCTGACCCTCGCGTTGTGTCCGCTGCGATCGGTCTTTCGCGGGTCGACGCCGTACGTCTCCAGCACGAACTCCGCGACGAACTCTTGCATGAGCCGCTCGTGTTCGTGGGTCGCCACCACCAGCTTCATCCGCTTGGAGACGTTGTCGAGCGGTCCGTCTTCTCCCCCGCCACCCATCAAGAACCACGGCTGGTCGGAGATGATCTTGCGCTTGATCTCGCGGAACGTGGGCCAGAAGTGAGCCATCGATCGTTCGTCGCCCAAAATCTCATGGCGGTGCGCGCTGCCGCTGCGGTTGTGGCGTTGGGTATTCAACAGCGCCTTCGCCATGGCCTCGGCCGCGTCCCCCGTGGAAGCGTGCAGGTTGGCAGAGGTCCCGGTGATCGACATCAAGGCTTCCACCTTTCCGTCGTCGACGGCCCCGTACCACCAGCCTTTGAACGCGTCGCCCGCGTTGAGGGCTCTTCGGAGCTCCAGAGTCTTGTACAATGGGCGCCCCGCGATGAAAGATTCCATCTTCGAGCGCATCTTTGGAGGTTTGAATTCGAAGGCTGCGTGCGTCAAGCCATTGCTCCGGCCGAGTGGCGCGGCCGGTGACGGCGCGCTATGACTGAGAGAACAGTGAGAACGATTTACCAGATTCTGGCAAGCAGTCTTCTCGGCTTCGGCGTTGGCTGCGCGGGCGTTGCCGCGCCGGCCCCCGGATCGGCGCAGCGGGCGTCGACGACGGTCGCCCAGCATCGGGCCTCCTGTCCGGCTGGCACGGTGCTCAAGCAGAGCAGGCACGGTGACGGGACGCTGAGGGTCTTGGTGTGCCTCGACGGCCAAGGGCGCCAGAGCGGTCGCGCGATGATGTACGACGAGCAGGGGCGGGCGGAGCTCCTGGTGACGTACGTGGAGGGCCGGATGCATGGGCCGACGACGCAGTGGCACCCCAACGGAGCGGTCTTTCTCCGAGGGCGGTACGACGATGGCCTCGAGGATGGCCGCTGGGAGTCCTTCGCGAGTGACGGCG
>JAAZYN010001019.1 GCA_014239625.1 Myxococcales bacterium
CTTTGAGGTCGAGCTGCTGCACGGCAGCTTGCTGGTGCCGAAGTGCAGCGAGGCGACGGCCCGGCTGATGCCCGGGTACGCCGCGACGTTCTTCGGTCCCCATCTGGAGGCCGCCGCCACCGGGGCCATGCCCGACGTGGCGCCCTTTGTGGACGCGTTCCTGGCGCGCTGGCTTCAGACCGAGAACCTCGAGGGCCTCGTCGTGCCAGGGGCCGAGTCCCCCTCGGCGTTGGGTGGCGACGAGGCGTTGCTGCGCTCAGCCGCGACCGAGGCGATCGCGTTGTGCGGAGATGCCCTCGATCGGATGGAAGCCCGGGTGCTCGCGTCGGAGGTTGACGCGATCGGAATGTCCACCACCTTCGAGAGCCAACTGCCCGCGGCCCTCGCGCTGACGCGCAGGCTGCGGCGCCACATCCCCGACGTCCCCATGGTCCTGGGAGGCGCTGCCTGCTTCGCCGAGCTGGGGCAGGCGCTGGCGAGAGCCTTCCCGGAGGTCACGGCGGTCTGCCACTGTGAGGCCGAGGGCGTGGTGGAGGCCTTGTTCCACGCGGTCATCGACGACACCCCCCTGGCCGCCGTCGCGGGTCTGGCCTGGGTGGACCCCCAGGGGGCCCTCCACACCACGCCGGCGCCGCCCCCCACCACGGCGATGGACGACCTGCCGATTCCAGACTACCGCGACTTCGTGAAGGCCCTGGCCGAGTCCGATTGGGCGAGGCCCGCCCGTCTCTTCTTCGAGACCTCCCGGGGCTGCTGGTGGGGGCAGAAGACGCTGTGCACGTTCTGCGGCCTCAACGCCGACGGGCTGGCCTTTCGAAGCAAGTCGCCAGCCCGCGCGGTGGCTGAGATTCGGTCGCTGCACGAAGACTACCCGACGGCCGAGCGGCTCCTGGCCACCGACAACATCCTGGAGATGTCCTATTTCGAGCGCGTGCTGCCCGAGCTGGTGGACCTGGCGGCTGACGCAGAGCGACCCCTGAAGCTCTTCTACGAGATCAAGCCAAACCTCCGGAAGGCTCAAGTGAAAGCGCTCCGCGACGCGGGGGTCGACATCGTGCAGCCCGGGATCGAGTCCTACTCGGACGGCGTGTTGGCCGTCATGCGCAAGGGCAACACGGCGCTGGGCCAGCTGCAATGCGTCAAGTGGGCCACGGAGCAGGAGATCTGGCCGGCCTACAACCTGCTGGTCCGAAACCCGGGCGAGGCCGTGCAGCACTATGAGGCGATGCTGGAGCTCATCGACAGCATCGCCCACCTCCCTCCGCCAACCATCATCTCGACCACCTGGCTGGAGCGCTTCAGCCCCTACTTCACGCACCCCGAAGCGCACGGTATCAGCAACGTCAGGGCGCGGGAGCATTACCGCTTGATGTATCCCAACGCGTCGGTGCCGCTCGACGAGCTGGCGTACGTCTTCGACTACGATCATCCCATCGTCAGTGACCCGGCGTTCATCGACGTGCATCACCGCTTCGTGCGGCGGGTTGGGCTGTGGCAGTACCACTGGCGGCCATGGCGGCTCTTCTACCGGCACCACGGCGGGACCATCCGAATCACGGACCGACGCGGCGACGAGGAGGTGCGGCGTCAACTGACCGACGACTTCGCCGAGGTGTTTCGAGCGTTGGACCGGATCCGCGGCGAAGCGGCCCTGCAGCGTGAGCTACCCGGGGTCGACGTCAGCGCGGTGTTGGACTTCCTGGTGGACGCCCGATTGGCGTGCCGCGACGGAAAGGGGCGCGCCCTGGCCCTGGTCCCCGAGGCGCGTGACAGGGAGCCCCACGAGTGATCTCGGCCGGGGTGACA
>JAAZYN010000101.1 GCA_014239625.1 Myxococcales bacterium
CGCCGCTGCAGAAGAGTTGGGCTTCACGGCGCTAGAGGTGAGCTACCCCGGTGTCGGCTTGAAGGTCGAGACCGTCGACGGGTAGAGGCGTGACTTCAGCACTCACCCTCGGGGCCATTCGGGCCAGCGTCGGCTTGAAGCTGGACCGCCTCCTCAGCGCCGTCGTGTCTGGTGATAATTTGCTGGAGCGGATGGCCAGCTATCACCTCGCGACCGGTGGGAAACGACTGCGAGCCGTCATCGCACCGTGGGTGTGCGCGAACCTGGGCGGTGATCCGGCCGACGCCCTCGCTTTCGGCGTCGGGTTGGAGCTGATCCACAACGGGACGCTGATCCACGACGACGTGCAGGATGGTGACGAGTGGCGGCGCGGAGAACCGGCGCTATGGCGCAAGTGGGGCGTCGCACAGGCGATCAACGTGGGCGACGCCATGTACTTCTGGGGGCTCGAGGCGGTGGCGCAGGGGCCCAATGGGGCGTTGGCCGTGGGCCACGTCTCGCGGGCCGTTGTAGGGACGATCACCGGCCAGGTGATGGAGTTTCAGCTGCGCCCCTCGGCAGCTGAACAGCTGGAGCCGACGTTGATGGCCTGGGTCAACACCGCCACAGCGAAGACGGGGGCGCTCTTCGGAGCCTGCGTGGCGTGCGGCGTGATCGCCGCCGGCGAGGTGGAGGCCGAAGCGCTGGTCGCCGCCCAGGAGCTGGGCGAGGCGATCGGGCTCGTCTTTCAGGTCCAAGACGACTTCCTCGATCTCGTGGGCGACAAAGGACGCGAGCGCGCCGGCACCGATTTGAAGGAGGGCAAGCTGAGCTTCCCGGTGGCGTGGTGTTACCAGAACGCCGCGCCTGACCTGTCGTCGCGGTTACAGGTCATCGTGGACACCCCAAGGGCAGAGACGACCGACGCCATGGTCGACGAGGGGCTCGTCGTGTTGGAGGACTCTGGCGCCATCGAGGCGACCGCGGATTGGCTGCGAAACATGCGCGACAGTATCGGTGACCAGCGCTACGCCGCGACGCTCCCGGGGATCGTCGACCGTATCTTGCGCCCGGTCGCTCATCGGCTGTGAGCGCGCACGCCGACAGGGCGCTAAACCTCTATCACCGCTATGTCGTCGAGTTAGTCGAGGCGCTCAACCTATGCCCATGGGCCGCTGAGGCGCGCCGACGGGGGGAGGTGCGGGTGAAGGTGTTCGAAGGCGACACCTTCGATCGCGACGCTGTGGAGCGTTTCATCGACGCCGTGGCCGCTGATGAGACCCTGGTCATCGGTATCGGCATCTTCGTCGGCCTGGTCCGGATTCCACGGTCCGAGTGGCTCAGCACGGTGGCCGCGCTTCAGCGGTCCGAGGTGGCGCGCTTCCGAGGAGCCCAAGCCCCGATGTCGATGGCGGCCTTTCACCCCGACGCGCCCGCAGATATTTCGACGGCCGGGCGTCTCACGGCGTTCATCCGGAGGTCGCCCGATCCGGTCTTGCAGCTGGTCCGCCAGCGGACGCTCGAGCGGGTGCGCGACGATCGGGCCCGCCGCACCGCCTTTTATGACCCGAGGTCCATGGACATGAAGGCGTTCTTGAAGTCCCGCAAGACCGACCGGTTCGGCGATCGGATCGTCGACGCCAACCACAAGAGCATCGAGCGTTATGGCCTGGAAAAGGCCGCCGCTCTGCTCGATGAGCTGCGAGCGCTCAGGCTGGAATGAGGGCCGCCCGGACAGGGCTGGCGTCGGCTCCAACCAGGGCCAGCGGCAGCGCGATCAAGGTGTAGTGGCCAGGCTCGACGTCGTCCAGGACGATCCCCTCCAACACCGCCATGTCGTTGTCGGCCAGCGCCGCGTGGCTGGGCAGGTCCTTATCGGTCGACGGGTCCACCGACGGCGTGTCGATCCCGACCAACACCACCCCCTGCGAGGCGAGCATGTGGATGAGGTCCGCCGACAGGCTGGCGAAGTCTTCATTCCAGTGGTCGGGATCGGGAAACGTTCCGGTCTTGAAGAGGACGCGTGGTGCCTCGAGCTCCGACCGCAGGTGGCGCGGCTCGATGCGCTCTCCCCGCCCGATCTGGACCTCGACGACCTGACAGCGGCCGTAATACCGGTCCAGCGACCGTGACGCGATGTCCTCGCCATCCGCGACGTAGTGATTCGGTGCGTCCGTGTGAGCGCCCAGGTGCACGGTGGCTTCGATCGAACTCAGCGTGAGGTGGTCGCCGCGGTTCATGTCCAGCGCGACGGTTCGTCGATAGGCGACATCCCCCGGAAAGACGGCCAACCCCGGATGAACCGGCGGCGAGATGTCGATGAGCAGGCTCATGAGGCTGCCGCATCTCCGGTCAGCGCGACGACCTTGAACTCGATGGCGATGGGTGTGGGGAGCGCCTGAATGGCCAGCGTGGTGCGCGTGGGCTGGATGGCGCCGAAGACCTCGGCGTAGACTTGGTTGTAGGCGCTGAAGTCCCGGTCCATGTCGATCAAAAAGGAGGTCACGTCGATGACGCGCTCCATGGATGATCCGGCGGCCTCGAGGACCGTCCGGACATTGGCCAGGGCTGCTCGCGTCTGCGCGGCTACGTCGTAGTTCAGCGCTTCGCCGTCGGCATCCCGGACCGGCCCTCCGGGGATGGCGTCAGTCCCCGCCTGACGTGGGCCCACCCCGGACAGGTACAGGAAGTCACCGACCCGTCGGGCGTGGGGATAGGCGCCGACCGGCGCAGGGGCGCCGTCTCGTGCCGCCACCCTGATGGCCTCGGTGAAGGGAGCGTCGCGCCGGATGGGGCGGGTCTCACGGGGCGCCCGGCCTGTGAGAGGGGGCGACTGGGGGGCCGCCGGAGGCGCTGGGGCGACGCTGGCCGAGCCCCCGGGCGGACCATCGTGCCCGGTGAGCACGTTCCGATCGCCGCCATAGACCTCCACGTCCTCCTCGTCGAACTCTTTGTCGAGCGCGCTGGAGGCGCCCGGCGTCAGCTCGACGACGGCCGCGCCCGTGCCGTAGACCGGTCGGTATGCCAGCACGTCGCCGCGGTAGTTGTTCGTCTGCCCCATCAAGGCGGCGAGCCACCACAAGGCCTTAAGCTTGCTGTCGCCGTTGGCTTGGAGCGCGAACTCCCGGGCCAGCTGCGAGACGTCCTCGAGTCGCCCTTCGCCCAGAAACTCGAGCAGCTTTCGGTTCCAGTCGTCATCCTTTTGAGATTGGATACGGTCGTCCGCGAAGGGCACGGGTTCGGTGTGGTAGCGGTTGGACAGCGCCGTGATCCCGATGGGGACCGTGCGCCGCCCCAACGCCTCGATGGCGTCGCGGGCCGCCTTACCCAGGACCAGGGTCTCGCCCCGGTCGGCGTACATGTTGCACGACACGACGCACGCCTTGAGGGCGTTGTCCGGGTTGATCAGCTTGAGCGCCGTGACCGTCCCCGTGTCGATGGGGAAGCCGTGGTACGACACGGTCCGCGCATGCAGCCCGCGGCTCGTGGCGGCTCGCCGGTAGGCGTGGGCGAACTCGGCGTCCATACGGAAGGTATACGGGATCTCGCCGAGCTCGTGCCACTCCTGGTCTACGTGAACCCACTCGGGGCGCTCGAGCGCCTGGATCTGATGGCCGATCACGCTCGGCCAGCCGGTCGAGTAGATGAGCAGCAGCTCCGCGCCGCTGGCACGGATGCGGCGCCCCACCTCCTCGTAGGCTGCGCGAAGCGCCGCGTATCCAGGGTTCGCGTCGGGGGCCAGGAGCGGGTGCGGTTGCCCGGGGAGGACATACCCATTCGGAATCAACGTGGGATCAGCCATGCTGTGGGTTCCATTCGACGATGGCGTTGCCGGTACCGATGACCGAGCCGTAGGCGTGCACCTCCGCCGGGTAGGTCGGGAAGTCGAGCGCCCCCAGGAGCCAGCTCAGAGAGCCCTCCTTGGTCTCGCTCACGGTTTGCTCGGTGTAGTCCGGCAAGATATCGACGATCTCGCGCGACTTGCCCTGCCGCATCAGCTCGAGCAGCCGCATGTCCCACAGATATTGACCGTGGTGGTACACGTGCTCTTTGGACATGTCTTCCGGTAGGGAGGGCTCCACGGTGAAGTGACGGTGTGAAAGAGAGTTGCTCGCCAACAGCACCGCGTTTTTCCCGCTGTCCGCGACAGCGCGGGCGGTGGCCTGGCCCAGGGCGATCATCTGGGCATCGCCGACCTCGTTGCTGAAGAGGTAGTACGCGCGGCTCGCCGAGATACAGACGATGGGGATGTCCCACTCGGGGCGCACCAGGTGACACGCGGTGATGGTGCCGTAGTCCACGCGAAACGACGGGTTGGTCATCATCTTCGTCTGAAGTCCAGCCGCCGCGGCCTCGTCATGGATGGCCTGGGCCAACTCCACGTCGACCTCGAGGTCGTAATGAAAGCGGAACAGGTTTGGAAAGACCGGATCCACCGACAGACCGGCGAAGTGGTCGACGCCGAGAAAGTGATGCCCCGAGTTGGTCCTCCAGTGCGGCGAATGCACGATGAGCACGTCCGGGACCCCGCGGCTGGCGATGCTCTTCCGCAGACGCTCATAGCCCCAGCGAAGCTCCTCCCAACCGCACTCGGCGTAGGGCTCGTTCTGTGGCGGGTTGTCCGCGTAGACGAGATGAGGAGGGTGGGGGGCGAGGACCCCGGCGAGGATCGCTCCAGCGCTCATATCGGCTCTCCCAGGTGAACGCAGATGTTCTTGGACTCACTGAAGAATTCCATCGAGTAGCGGCCTCCTTCACGGCCTACTCCGCTGTCCTTTACGCCTCCAAAGGGGACGCGTAGGTCGCGCAGCAGCCAGGTGTTGACCCACACCATACCGACGTCGAGAGCCTCGCTGACGCGGTGGGCGCGCCTCAGGTTTTGCGTCCACACCGAGGCGCTCAGCCCATATTGGACGCCGTTGGCGATGGCGATCGCCTGGTCGTCCGAGTCGAAGGGGTGGATGGTGACCACCGGGCCGAAGATCTCCTCGCTGGCGGCCCGGCAGCTCGGATCGAGGCCGACGACCACCGCTGGCTCCAGGAACGCTCCGCGGGCCCAGCGGGCGGGCAGCTCCGGGCGGCCCCCTCCATGGAGTACGGTGCCTCCCTCCTCGCGCGCCAAGCGCACGTAGCTCTCCACTTTGTCTCGGTGAGCTGCGGACACGAGCGCGCCGATCACCGTCGACTCGTCGTCTGGCGGACCGACGACGAGGGTCTTCACCTTCGCGACGTAGCGGTCCACGAAGTCGTCGAAGATCTCGCGCTGCACCAGGACGCGCGACCCGCACAGGCAGATCTCCCCCTGGTTGGCGAACCCTGCCCGCACAGCGCCGTCGACGGCCGCCTCCAGGTCGGCGTCGCCGAACACGATGGTGGCGTTCTTCCCTCCCAGCTCCAGGGAGAGCTTCTTGAAGCGCGGGGCGGCTGCGGCTGCCACCAGCGCACCGGTCGCGGTGCCGCCAGTAAAGGAGATCCCGGCGACCTGAGGGTGCTCGGTCAGCGGCGCTCCGACCTCTGGTCCGTAACCGTGGAGCAGGTTGAAGACGCCCGGCGGCAGCCCCGCCTCGGTCAGCAGTCCCGCCAACCGCGTCGCTGTCTGAGGGGTCAGCTCGCTGGGCTTGGCGACGATGGTGTTGCCCATGGCCAGCGCGGGCGCCGTCTTCCAGCTCAACAGATACAGCGGCAGGTTCCACGGCGTGATCAGGGCCACTACGCCCAGCGGCCGGCGCTGCGTATAGTTGAGGGCTACCGGCATGGGGTGGGCAGCTAGCGACTCTTGCCGGATCGCGCTGGCGAAGAAGCGGAAGTTGGCGACCGCTCTCGGGATGTCGATGGTTCGGGCGAGGCTGACAGGCTTGCCCGTGTCCTGGCTCTCGAGCTGCGCCAACTCGTCGAGGTTGGCTTCGATCAATGACGCCGCGACGTCGAGGATATGTGCCCGGTCAGCCGGCGACGTGGCCCCCCAATCACTCGCACGGGCTCTGCTCGCCGCCTCCACCGCCGCCGCAACGTCGACCGCGGAGCCCCGGGCGATGTGCCCGATGACGTCGCCGGTGGCGGGGTTGACGTCCTCGATGCGCTCTCCCGAGGCGGCCCCCGTGTAGGCGCCGTCGACGTAGAGGTCGATGCGCTTCGCTTCAGCGTCCATTCACGGGCCCTCCTCCCAGCTGTAACGACCCCAGTCGAACTGCCAACGGTCGTCGTTGGGGTCCCAATCGTCCCACGTCGGGACGTCCTCGAGCAGGGCGACCCGGTCGGGGGGCACCACGCCCGGCACGATGAAGGCTTTCTGACGATGCAGCGAATAGGGGTTGCGCAATGGCAGGCCGAGTACGCCCAGGACCGCCCGGGCGATGTACCAGGTGGCTTGGGCGTTCCATCCGTGGGCGATCTTGATGACCACCCCCAAGCCTCTGGGGAAGTCCGGATGAACGATACCCAGGCCGATCAGCCCATCCGCGCCCTCTTTGGCCAGGACCTTGCCTTCGCACGCCTTCAAGATGCTCGAGTCCAAGCGGTTGAAGCCGCCGACCAGATCAGGATGGCGCGCCATGGCCTCCCAGATCCAGTCTTCGTCCCGATGCTGGGCCAAGCTCGCGCACAACAGGGCGAGCTCGCTCACCGTGTTCGACACGGTGGGCAATCCGCATCCGTCTCGAGCCACCCGGACCGGCTCCCACGCCTCACCCAGGGTGCGTCGCAGGACCTTCAAATAACCCTGGAAGAAGGGGTGCTGGGGCAGGGTGTAGCCGGAACGGTTCCAGCCCTTCAGCCGACAGCCGCGAAGCAACGCCGCGTGCTCGCCGGAGCAGCAGTGGTACCAGCGCCGCGGACGACGCACCTGTCGGCCGAATTGTACCAGCGGGACGTCCAGCGGCGTCTGCATGAGCCCCCATTCATCGGGCTCGAGCAGCGACTGGGCGGTCGCGATGTGTTCGGTATCGCCGTTGTGGCTGGCCACCGAGATGCTCTTCTGCTCCCAGGTCGTCACCGGGCCCAGCGCGTCCGCAAAGACCTTCATCATCAGCGGCTTCATCATGCTGCGGCCGTAGCACAAGACGTTGCCGCCGAAGCTGTGGATCACCTCGTCGCCGTGCGCCCACGCGACCGCCCCGTGGATCGTGGTCTCGCTGACGCCGTTGCGGCGGTAGTCGACCAGTGGCTCCCACTCCACATCGCGGCCAGTCGGGATGTTGGCTTCGGACTCGCCCAACGGGCTCGTCGGATAGTGTTCGGCGCCGGGGCCCTTCATCGTCTCCTCACCCCCTCTCCTCCAGCAGCTCGGCGACGCGCGGCGCGACCTTCCGCTGGAACGCCTCCATATTCGAGATGACGCGCTGGCAGTCGTGATTGAAGAAGTCGAACCAGAGCATCAGCCGATCGTCGGGATGGAAGCGCGCGACCATCTGCTGGGCGACATCCTCGGCGTTGCCGATCAGGGCGTTGTTCGCCGCCTTCTCCACCCTGGACGGATCGATGGTCCCCTGTAGCGCCTTCCAGTAAGCGCCCAACGCCGACCGTGCCTCGGCGTGAGCGCGTGTTCGCTTCGCCTCGTCGCTCAGGCCGTCCTGTTCGTTGATGAACACGAAGGTGGTCCGTGGCATGTACTCGCGCTTCCACGGTCCCCCTTCGGGGTGAAAGGCCTCGCGGAGCCGTTGGTGGGTCTGCTCGATGACGTCGGGGTTGGTGATCGACAGGTTGAAGACCTGAACCGGGGCCAGCGTATTGACCTCGACCTGAAGCTCCGGGGCGTGGGTGCCGACGATCAGGGACAGCAGCTCACGGCGCCACTGCTGCGGGATGATCTTTATCTTGTCGAAGACCCAGCGCGGCTCGAGCTCGTAGCGATCCCGCACGTGCCCAGCGGCGGCGACGACCTTGTCCCAGCCTTCATCCGAGCGAAAGTCGGACCGCTCCAGGCTCTGACGCGGGATGTCGGCGGACGCGATGATCTCCCCATTGAGGAGCCTCAAGAAGATATGGCAGGCCTCGGTGAAGGTCTTGTTCTTGAGCACCCTCCCGGCGGCTCGCTCGATCGCGTCGCGGGGGACGATGCCGCTCGCGGCGTTCATGAAATCAAAACGGCCGGCTGCAAACCCCACGTGGATCTTTCGATGCTCCGACGGGTCGGCGCCGTGGAGCGCGCAGAAGGCGGCGACGCGCTCGGCCGCAGCGATGGGCCCCCCCATACACAGGATGTTCATGATCGCCGACCCGCAGTGGATACGCTTGGTGCGACGGAAGACCTGGTGGCTCAGCTGGAGGAAATCGACGTTGAGACCCACTTCTCCCTCCCAATGAGGGATCACCGGGTTCGGGTTGAGCTTCTGAACCTGGCTCGACAGATGGCTCTCCGCGATCCAGGCGACGCCGTATCCGAGCGCGTCGGCGGCCACCACCTGATCGAAGAAGTTGGCGAACATCCGTTGTTCGCTCGGGGGGGGCGCGCCATCAACCGGAGTCTGGCTGATGCTGAAGAAGATATCGTATTGCATCGGACCTCCAGCGCGGGCCTCGAGGAGCAGGCTCACGCGCGTTGCTTGCTTAGCAACTTCTTGACTAAGCGGCCAGCTGTCGCTACCGGTGCTGCCGGGTTTTTCTGCCAGGAGGAGTCGTTATGAGTGACGTCGCACGAAACGCTGCCGCGGAGCAGTTCGAGTTCCAAGCCGAGGTCAGCCATACGGCTCGCCAGCACCTGGACTTGAAGCGATGCAATGGTGCGGAGCTGCTCCTTGCCAAGCTGATGGAAGACGACCGTGTCGTCGATGCGATTCAGCAACTCCG
>JAAZYN010001020.1 GCA_014239625.1 Myxococcales bacterium
GGGACGCCGCCAGCGTCGTCGAGGGCCGTCAAGAGCGGGCCGCAGGCGAGCGAACCCTGGGATTAGTGCCTTGGGTGAGAACTACGCAGCGATGGTCCTAGCTTGTTTCGCCCCTGCCTGCGTTGCTCGGGATCGAATGGACCCGCGTGAGCCCTTCGCCCGGTGGCCCCGACCGGAGCCAGACCGCTGGCGCATGGATGCCACGGGCTCTCGGCACCAGGGGTCAGGCGGACAGCGGTTGACGGCCACCGCGCGCGCCCTCAGGGGGCCGAGTTGCGCCGACGCTCGCAAACCGCCGAGGGCGAGCGCCCGCGACGCCGCCCGCCGATCGCGCCTCGTGGACGGAGATGGCGTCACGAATCGGGTCTCACCGCGTATCGAGAGGTCAGGAGCATGAGCAGCGACAGCCGAGCCTGGGGGGGACGATTCTCGCAGGATACCAACGCCGCGGTCGAAGCGATGAACGCCTCGGTCGACTTCGACAAGGCCCTGTGGCTCGAAGACATCGCCGGCTCCGTAGCCCAATCGCGCATGCTCGCGGCGCAGGCGCTGATCACTCCCGACGAGCAGCGGGTGATCGAGGCGGGCCTCGTCGCGATCGCGGCCACCATCCGAGAGGGCAGCTTCGAGTGGTCAACGGTGCGCGAAGATGTGCACATGAACATCGAGGGCGCGCTCTCGGACCGCATCGGACGAGTCGCAGGCAAACTGCACACCGGGCGTAGCCGAAACGACCAGGTAGCCCTCGATCTCCGGCTGTGGCTCCGACGCAACCTGACCGAGCTAGCAGGCGCCACCGGTGACGTCGTAGACGCGTTCGTGACCCTCGCCAGCCAGCACGCCGACGTGCCGATGCCCGGATACACCCACCTGCAGCGCGGCCAGCCGGTCACCTTCGGGCACCACATGATGGCGTACGCGGCCATGTTCCTGCGGGACATGGACCGCCTGCTGGACGTCCGAGCGCGCGCCGCCGAGATGCCGCTGGGCTCTGGCGCCCTGGCCGGGTCACCGCTTCCCCTGGACCGACACCACGTGGCCGCCTCGCTGGAGATGCCGACGCTGACGCTGAACAGCCTCGACGCGGTCAGCGACCGGGACCCGGCGCTGGAGTGCCTGAGCGTCCTGAACATCGTGATGATTCACCTCAGCCGGCTCGCCGAAGAGCTGGTCCTCTGGTCCTCGGCCGAGTTCGCCTTCATCGAGCTGTCGGACGCCTTCTGCACCGGCTCCAGCCTCATGCCGCAAAAGAAGAACCCGGACATCCCCGAGCTGTTGCGGGGAAAGACCGGACGCGTCCTGGGCGCCTTGACCAGCCTGAGTGTGGTCATGAAAGGGCTGCCGCTGAGCTACAACAAAGACATGCAGGAAGACAAAGAGCCCCTCTTTGACGCCGTCGGCACCGCACGCGAAGCGCTCTGCATCCTGCCGGCGCTGCTCGAGAACATGACGGTCCGCGCCGAGCGCCTGGGCGACGCCTTACGGGACGGCTTCGTGTTGGCCACCGATCTGGCGGACCACTTGGTGGAGCAGGGCCTCCCATTTCGCGAAGCTCACCATGTGATCGGCGCCGCGGTCGCCGTCGCGCTCAGCCGCGGCTGTCGACTCGAAGACCTCACCCTGGAGGAGCTGCGAGCGCTCAGCCCAGGCTTCGGCGATGACGCGCTGAGCGTCCTGGACCCACAGCGAAGCCTGGCCCGGCGCGACATCCCAGGGGCGCCTGCCCCCAACCGCGTGCGCGAGGCCATCGACGAGGCACGACAGCGGCTCGAGCGTCACCGAGCGCGACTCAGCGCTGGAGGGC
>JAAZYN010001021.1 GCA_014239625.1 Myxococcales bacterium
TGCCCATCCGAAGGTTGCAGCCGAAGTCTGGTGAGAAATGCGGGCTAACGCCGATGGCGCTTCTTGGCCTTCTTTCCCGGCTTGCGCTTGTGCGGTAGCGGCTGGCGTTTGGCCTCGACGCCTGCGCGGGGAGCCTCATCGCTCTTTCGTGTTCTGGCCGGGCCCGTCTTGCCGTTCCCCTTGCGCGGGGCCGGGCCCTCGTTCTCGACGCCTTTGCGTGCTGCGCCGTCATGGTGCCGCCCCTGAGGGGGGGCCGCTGGCGCAGGGCGAGCCGGCCGAACAGCCACACGCCGGCCGCGGAGTTTGGTTTCGGCCATCGCCTCGATCACCCGATCCGCGTATTCGGCAGCGACCTCGAAGAAGCTGAAGCGCTCGCGGATGTCGATCTTTCCGATGGCGCGCCCAGAGATCCCCAGCTCGTTCGCCACCGCGCCAACGAGGTCACCGGGACGGAGCCCCGTCGCCGAGCCGATGGACAGAAACATTCGCGCCCACTCGCCGCTCTGTTGTGGGCCGCTTCCCTGGCGCGGCGGTCGGTCCGTAGAGCTGGCTCCGGAGCGCTCTCGAACCGCGCGCTCCGGACGCTCTCGCAGGCTGCGAGGGCCGCGCCCAGTGACCAGCAGAGGTCGGTGCTGGGAGGCCAAAAACGATATCGCGGCCGCGATATCGGTCAGGTCGCTGTCGCCGTCCGCGGCGATCTTTTCGATGATGGCGCGATAGGGGGCGAGGTCGGTGTCCTGCAGCGTCAGCCGGATCGCCGCCTCGAAGGCTCGCTCCCTGCCGCGCTGCAGCTCGGCGTTGGTCGGGACCTCCATGATCACGAGCTTGCGTTTGGTGTAGCGCTCGATGCCCGCTTTGACTCGCCGGTCGCGCGGGGTCAGCAGTGAGATCGCCACGCCTTGGCGTCCCGCTCGGCCGGTGCGGCCGATTCGATGCAGGTACACTTCGGGGCCCTCGGGGGGGTCGAAGTTCACCACGTGAGTGATGCTGTTGACGTCAAGGCCGCGGGCAGCCACGTCGGTCGCCACCACCAGCTGGATGCGCTCCTCGCGCATCCGTCGGACCACGTCTTCACGTTGCGACTGGCTCATCCCACCGTGCAGCGGCGCGGCCCCGAGACCGCGCGCCTGGAGATCTTCGGCGAGCTGCGCGCAGCGAATCTGCGTCCGCGCAAAGACCAGGGTCGCGCCGCTCCCGTCGGCCTCCAGGACTCGGACGAGAGCCTCCAATTTGTCCCGCTCGTTGACGAAGAGGACGCGCTGTTCGATGTTGTCGACGTTGCGCTCGCCTGCCTTCAAGCTGATGGTCAGGGGCGCGCTCAGGGTCGCCTCGGCGATACGCTTGATGGCGCCTGGCATGGTCGCAGAGAAGAGCGCGAGCTGACGCTCCGGGTGCGTCTTGGCGAGGATGTGCTCGACGTCCTCGATAAAGCCCATACGCAGCATCTCGTCGGCTTCGTCGAGCACCGCCATGCGTACGTGATCGAGCACCAAGGCCCCTCGCTCGATGCAGTCGATGACCCGGCCGGGGGTCCCCACCACGACGTGCACACCGCGGCGAAGTCGGCTTAGCTGCGGTCCCAGCGGTGCTCCACCGTACACCGTGAGGATATTCACCCGACCCAGATGTCGGGCATAGGTGCGCAGGGCTTCGGTGACCTGCAGCGCCAGCTCGCGGGTCGGCGCCAGGATCAACCCCTGGACTTTGTTGTTGCCCAGATCGAGATGTTGCAGCAACGGCAGCCCAAAGGCCGCGGTCTTGCCCGTGCCGGTCTGGGCTTGGCCTACGAGGTCGCGGCCTTCCA
>JAAZYN010001022.1 GCA_014239625.1 Myxococcales bacterium
CCCGATGGCGCTGCAAGACGGCCTTCCAGGCAGCGGACTGACCGCCAGACTGGGCCTGACCGCGCACCTGGACCACTCCGTGTTTGGTCAGCTGACCCGCGGCGGTCACCACCGCCCACTTGCACCCGGTCCGAATCCCCGGATCCACGCCGAGCACCGCTTTGGCCCCGAGCGGCGCAGCCAACAGGAGAGCCTCCAGGTTACGCTGAAAGACGTCGATCGCCTCGTCGTCGGCGGCCGCCTTGAGCTCCGCTCGAACCGCCCGCTCGGCGGTGGGCATCAAGAGCCGCTTGAGAGAGTCCTCGGCAGCCGTGGCGAGCTGCGGCCCATAAGGCGACCGCGGGAAGTACTTCATACCCCGGAGGAGGTTCTCCAGGGCCCTGTCCAAGTCAGGCCTCAGCGTGACCCTCAGCGCCCCCTCGCTCTCACCGCGACACACCGCGAGGTAGCGGTGGGACGGGATCCGTGAGGCGGACTCAGCGTACCCGTCATAGTCCCGATACTTGGCGTGATCGGGGTGCTTGGCATCCAGCTTGGTCCGAACCTGCCCGTGACGCTTGCAGGCGTCACGCAGCCACGCGCGCCTAGCCGGGTCCAACGCCAACTCCTCGGCGACGATATCCCGAGCCCCGCGCAGCGCCGCCTCCACGTCGCCTATGGCCCCTCGAACAAAGCGCCGCGCGTCCCCCGTCGGGCTGCCTTGCCGGGGCTGCCCCATGATCGCGGCCGCCAAGGCGCCCAGGCCTGCCTCACGCGCCTTGTCAGCGCGGGTCTTGCGGCGGGTTTTGTGTGGGGCGTACAGGTCCTCCAGCTCCGCCTTGCGACCACAGGCGTCCAGCCGCCGCGCCAACTCCGGCGTCAGCTTGCCCACCTCCGACAGCGCCTTCTTGATGGCCTTGCGTCGGTCGTCCAGCCCGCCAAACACCCGGCGCCGGTCCTCGATGGCTCGCAGCTGCACCTCGTCGAGGCCGCCGGTTCGCTCCTTGCGGTAGCGCGCGATGAACGGGACGGTCGCCTTGTCGTCGAAGAGGGACAGCGCCGCCGCCACGCCCCGCTCGGGGAGTGACAGCTGGCCGGCGATGCGTTTGGCGAGTGGGTTCAAAGCGACGCCACCCTAACCGGTCCCTGAAGGAAGACAACAGGCGCGTGTCCCCGGCCAGGGTAGTACCCGTGGGAAGGCTCAGAAGTAGGACGAGTTGACCTTGCGCTTGCGCTTACTTGGACGAGCTTTCTTGCTCTGCTTGGCGCGCTGGTTTCGCACACCGTTGTCCCGCGACACGGCCTCCATCTGGGGCGTCCCGTTGTCCAGGCTGCGGACCTGCTTCTTCAGCAGATCCAGCTCCGACCACTCCATCTTGAGGGTCGGATCATTCGCCGTCACCGGGTTGGCCTCCATCGCGATTTGAGCCTTGTCGAGGACCTCCACAGCCCCTTTGGTGTCGCCAGCCAGTTTGGCCTTCAACGCTGCCTCCATGGCGTCACCCGCCGCGAGCCGCTGCAACGACCGGGGGACTGGGGTCGCGACACCCCATAACCTCACATCCAAAGGTGCCGCTCGCGACACCTGCAACTTGCTCTATTTTTCCTATACTCCCGCGTCAGTCCGCCCGTTCGAGACCTGTCACCGATCGCGGGGAACGCTGCGCTGGAAGAGTTGGACCTGAGCAACACCAACGTCGAAAGCCTGGCCCCCATCGCCACCCTGACGAATCTGCGACGACTCGACTGCATCTCCCAGTCCCACCTCGACCTGTCACCGCTGCACGGTCTACGCCACCTTCGGGAACTGCTTC
>JAAZYN010001023.1 GCA_014239625.1 Myxococcales bacterium
CGTCCTGACGTTCTCTCGCGGGGCTAACCCACGGTCAAACCGAACTGCCGACGGCGGGTCGCGATGCACCCAATGATGAGGCAAATCGCGGTCAGCCACAGGAGTTGCTCCATGGCATCGTCTCCGGAGATCACCTTGAGCCGCGTCTTGGTGACGATGTCCATCCAGGCGCCCCCCGCGGAGGCCACCAGGCTGCGCAGCAGGTGAACGACGGAGAGCTCCGGGGTCGTGCCCGGCAGATTCGCCAGGAGCGCCTCCATCGCGAATGCGTAGCCCAGACCGGCGATGACGGGGCGCTTGAACCAGGCACCGATGGCGGCGAACACCGTCGTGTAGGCCACCAACCCGACCATCAACGTCCGCCAGGTCGGCGACATCAACTCGAGGGTGACGTGCCGTGGACCGGGACTGCAAATGACCATCGCCGCGACCAGGACCGTGCCGACGAGAAGGACGGGCAGCAGCACCGCCAGCCAGCGCGCGAGAAAGAAAGCGGGACGGGACACCGGACGCACCAGCACCCAGTTGATGGTCCCGTCGACGACCTCTTCCGCCACCGCCGCGGTGCCGCCGATCAAGGCGATCACCGGCGCGACCACCTGGAACACCAGGAACCACGTCACGTTGGTCAAGGCGAGGACCTGCCTGGCGTCCCCCGACCTCAGCCCGATCAAGAAGATGGGAACCGCGGGGAGCATGGCAGCCGCGAGCATCAGCAGCATGCGCTTGCTGCGGACCATGCGCCGTACGTGTGTCGAGAATACGATCCACATGGTCAAGCCAAAGTTCATCGTCCCGGCCCCACCATGTAGTCGAAGACGGCTTCGAGGCCGCCGTCCGGGCTCTCGAGGAACTTGACGCCTGCGTTCGTCGCCTTGACCGTTGCCGGCAGGCGCGTCAGAAAGGACTCGAGGTCACGGGTCTCGATCTCGATGTTCTCACCCTCAACCCTCGTCGCCAGCACGTTCTCATCGGACATCATCGCTGAGGCGAGCTCCCGAGCCTGGCGCGCGCGCACATGCACTCTTCGGGGCTGCTGGATCATCAGCCGCCGCATCTCGCTGACGGGACCCTGCGCAAGCATGTGCCCCTGATGGATGAGGACCACCGAATCGACGATAGCCTCGAGTTCGTGCAGCACGTGGCTGGAGATCACCAGGTCGACCCCCTGGTCGCGCAACTCCATGAACAGCTCGAAGACGAACCGTCGCGCCACCGGGTCGAGACCGTTGAGCGGTTCATCGGCGATGATCAGCTGGGGGTCGTGGGCGATGGCCTGCGCGAGCTTCACCCGCTGCCTCATGCCCTTCGAGTACCCCTTCACCGGGCGCTCCGCGGCATCAGCGAGACCGACCCGCTCGACGGCTCGCATCCCACGCTGGTCCGCTTCGGCCCTGGGATAGCCCTGCAGACGAAGGACGTATCCCAGGAAACGCCGCGCCGACATGTCCTCGTAGAACGTGTCGCCGCTCGGACACCAACCGAGACGTCCGAGGATTTCGGGCGCTCCAAACGGGTCCCCGCCGAGCACCTCGATGGAGCCGTGAGACGGCTTGATGAGCCCGCCCACGAGTTTGAGCAGCGTCGACTTACCGGCGCCGTTCGGGCCGACCAGTCCGGTGATTCCCCGGCCAATCTCGAGGTCGGACTGGTGGAGCCCCAACACGTACCCGTACCAACGCGCGCACTTTCGCAGACTGATCACCGGCGTACTCACGCGACGACCTCCCATCGACGAACGCGCCACCCGATGATCACGAGACAAACAGCCATCGTCGCCCCAAGGACCGC
>JAAZYN010001024.1 GCA_014239625.1 Myxococcales bacterium
GACCGCCGCGCCCGCGACGCCGAGCAGCAGCAGCAGCAGGGGACGCTTCGCGCCGGAGCGTCGAGGCTCGTCGGCGCGCTGGATGCCGCGGCCGGACGCGGCGCGAGCGAGGGCTCCGCCCGCGACGAGTGCCAGGGCCGGCGAGGTGAGCAGCCGCACGGGAGTGAGCGCCGGGACCAGCAGCACGGCGGCGACCGTCGGGCCCAGCACCCGCGCCCAGCTCGCCGGCGTGGGCGTGGATCGGGGAGCAGCCGCGCACCAGACGAGGAAGGCGGCGGCCTCCAGCGAGACGATCAGGCGCGCCCCGTGCCAGCTCGCGAGGCAGGCCGCGAGCAGGACTCCCGACAGCAGCTCCGTCGCGGCTCAACCCGTCCGTCGGGCGCGCAGCAGCAGGCCCAGGTGCAGCGCGAACAGCGGGACGCTGACGTCCTCGCGCACGAGCACGAAGCCGAGGGTCCGATAGGCGGCGGGGGTCACCAGCCACAGGCCGGCCGCGACCAGGCCGGCAAGCAGCGGCACCCTTGGGGCGGCATCCCCTCCGAGCCACGCGAGCTCAGCGCCGATGACGAGCACCCCCACGACGGTGAGGCTGGCGAGGAGCCCCATGAACCAGAGGCAGAACTCGTCGAGCGGCATCCCGCCGCCGAAGGCTCGGTAGCTCCACGCGACGAGCCACTCCTGGCCCATGGTGTAGGTGCTCAGGGCATCGGTCGTCTCCGGCCAGGCGAGGCGCGTGTCCGCGCGCAGATCGGCGGGGATCCCACCGCCGGCCGCGACCACGCGCTCGGTCAGGTAGTAGAGCAGCCCAGGGTCACTGCGCAGCCTCCCCTCCGGCGGACCCGCGGCGAAGGCGTCGTCGTTGAGCGTCCGCTGCGCCCGCAGGGTCGTGCCGCCCAGAACGGCGAGCACGAGCAGGAGCGTGGAGACGAGGAACCAGTGGAGGCGCGGCACGGGCCGACTACCATAGACCGCGTGCCCACGAACCACACGACCAAGCCGGAGCAGGTGCCTGACTTCACCCAGGACGCGGCGCTGCAGTCCAGCTGGATCGTCGAGGGCGAGAACCTCGCCGTCGCGGCGCGGCTACCCGACGGGGTCGCGGACCTCGTCTACCTCGACCCGCCTTTCAATACGGGCAAGCGCCAGCAGCGCCGGACCCTGGTCGTGGAGCGTGACGAGGCCGGCGACCGAAGGGGCTTCGGCGATCATCGCTACAAGACTGTCGAGACCGCACGCGCGAGCTACGCGGACCGCTTCGACAACTACCTCGACTTCCTCGAGCTGCGGCTGGTCGAGGCGCGCCGCTTGCTGACCGCGACCGGGAGCCTGTTCCTCCACCTCGACTCGCGCGAGGCACACTACGCCAAGGTGCTGCTCGACGAGCTGTTCGGTCGCGACTCGTTCCAGAACGAGATCGTGTGGGCCTACGACTTCGGCGGCCGCTCCAGGCGGCGCTGGTCGAGCAAGCACGACACGATCCTGTGGTACACGGTCCACCCCCGCGACTACACCTTCGACTTCGAGGCGATGGACCGGATCCCCTACATGGCGCCGGGCCTGGTGGGGCCGGAGAAGGCTGCGCGTGGGAAGACACCGACCGACGTCTGGTGGCACACGATCGTGAGCCCGACCGGCAAGGAGAAGACGGGCTACCCGACACAGAAGCCGCTCGGTGTACTCGAGCGCATCGTCAAGGTGCACTCACGGCCGGGTGATCTGGTCCTGGACCTGTTCGCCGGCAGCGGGACAGCGGGTGATGCCGCGGCACGCAACCAGCGCAGGTTCTTCCTC
>JAAZYN010001025.1 GCA_014239625.1 Myxococcales bacterium
ATGAGCCATGAGTTGTCGTTAGTCGAGCCATTGAAGTGTTGATAGAAAATGTATCGAACTGTGATTTTAATGGTCATCGGCTTCGACCGCATCGGGTACACCGGCGACGCGAACCTGGCGGCCTGGCCCGACGCCATTCGTCGGCTCCAGTCCCTGAACGCCAGCCAAGTCATCCCCGGGCACGGGAAGCGGACCGACCCGGGCCTGCTGCCTCACACGCTTCGATTGCTCGCCGCTCGTAATGAGCAGAACAAGCGCGTCACTCCACGGTCTCCAGGGCCCCCTCGGGAACGGATTCCGTCAGGTTCAGCTGCCCCCCCACGACCGCATCACCCGCCACACTGAGGCCCCCTCGGTCGCGGTTTCCATGGCGTGCCTGGATCTTCGCCACCGCCTCGCCAGCGGCCCGCCTCAAGTCCCCACGCATGATGCCACCGCGTGCCTCGTTCAAGGCCATGACGACCTCGAGCCCCGCATGCTCGCCCAGAAGCTCCGCTGCTCGCACAGCGACCTCTTGCTTCGAATCGATCAGGCGACGAACCCACTCGGCCACAGCATTGTCGCCCGTGAGCAAAGGCAGCATGCCTGCGCGCGCCACGGCGTTGACTGCGTCCAAACGTTGGATGATCCAAACCTCCGCCGGCGCGCGGCCGAGGTGATGCAGGGACCGGAGGGCCGCGGGAACAGGGCTTCCGTTGCGGGACGAAGCGATGTCGAGGAGAGCGTCGGCGCCCTCGTCGACCTGGTCGAACGTGACGTCATCGCGCGACAGGACGTTGCCCGCCAAGTCGGCGTAGCTGGCGCGCAGCGCCGGGGGTATGGCTCCATCGCCGAGGCGCTGAAGCAACACGCCCACAGCCGAGACCGGGGCGTGCGCCCAAGCCACGACATGCCACTGCAGCCAAGGGTCCGCGCTAGTCAGCGCCTGCTCGCAGAGCCTCTGTCGTTCGGCCGTGGGCGGGGCGTCGGCGGATAGCAGCACCTCCATGGCCTCCCGAGCCCGGCCCGGATCCCTCTCGTCGCGCGCTAGCGCCAACAGGCGCTGCTCTTGGGTCTGCCCCGCCAACCTCTCCAAGTGCCGCGCGATGGCTACCATCACCTCCGAGGCCATGACCAACTTCGACGAAAACAGCTTGGTCTTGGAGGAGTAGGCCACCGCTCCCTCGAACAGGGTCACCTGAATCCCGTGCTCGCGCGCTTCGAGCAACAGGTCGAGCAAATCATCGTCGAGGTAGGACAACAGGAGCTCGCGGGAGCCGGTACCAACCAAGCCGCCACGGAGCTCGCGCCAGGGCTGAAGAGCCCTGACCCCTTTCAGCTCCGAGCTGAGGCCCAACTCTGCCTCGAGTCCTGGCACCGTCACCCGAAGCCGGGTCTCTTCGTCTTCTTCCCGCATCACCTCCAACCCGAGGCCACCTTCGAGACGCGTGCGCCAAACCCCATCCGGGTCCTTCGTGAGGCCAGGCCACCGCTTGGTCAGGGCCCTCCGTGCGCGAAACCAGAACGACAGGACGAACAGGAAGCCGGCTGTCGCGAGGCCCAAGGTAAAGATGTCGCCCAACGTCTACCTCCCTCACGAGAGCAGTGGCTCCAAAGGGTACACGACGGCCCGCCTGGCGTCCGACGTCAGTCCACAGTCTCCAGCGCCCCCGGCGCGAGTGCCGCTTCGACGGATCTGACACGGGTCTGACACCCCCGGTTTTTGGACTCCCAACGAGCCTCATCGGGTGCTACTTAGCCCGGATAATTCATGGAACTTCGAGCGAAACCAAGGAGGCGTAGTGCTGCC
>JAAZYN010001026.1 GCA_014239625.1 Myxococcales bacterium
ATAAGATCCGGGTCCACAGCTCGATGCTCGTAAACTGCGGTTACGTCGGGTAACCCAACTTCACACTCGAAATACTCCTCGGCGAACTCCCTGTACTGCTCGGGACGCCCTTCGAGGATCGTCAAAAGCTCGGCCGAACCGTCAGCGCGCGGAAGCTGGTGCCCCGTGGACGCCCCGCTATGCCACTGGTCATCGTCCCGAAGTCGCCACACGCAAAAGGTAGCGTTCGAAGTGTCAAACGCCGGCTCGTCCAACAAGTTTGCTTTGAATGCTGCGGGAAGGCCAGCAAGGACACCTGGATGAGGTTGGCCTGGTTCGTAGCTCGGTGATTCGTGAGCCAAGCCGACGATCGCTACCCCCGCGCTGCATATGATTGCGAACCACCGGTTCCCGGAGCCATCCCGCATCGAGGCCATCATCTCGCCCTCACCCCAGGACGGGTCGAACGAGTAGTACCGATACTCCCACTCCGGCGACATCACCGCGTCTAGCGCCGCCAGCGATCGCGTTAGCCGGCGAAAGCCCGCCAGATCAGGCATCGCGGTCAGATCGTGGGACGAGATCATTGTCGCCAATATCCCCGGTACTCCTCCTCGACGCAACCCCAGATTCCCGTCCTGGGGTCCTTTAGGAATTCTCGATAGCTATCGCGCTACGTCGTCCTATCGCAAAAAGCCAAAAAGGCCCTGGGTCATGATCCTGAAACGTAAACTCGCCCGCTGGACTTCCTACCGCGACTTCACCGGCCAGGCTCTCTCGTGTGTCTTGAACCAGTTCAATATCTCGTTGTCGACCGTGCGGCGGTGATGGCAGCGTGGGTCGTCGAGGGGCAGAAGCGTGTCGTCCAGCGTGTTCACGCACGCGTAGACGTGGTCCTTCACGGTGCGCCTGTCTTCAAACCTCTGCGACTGCCCCGGCCTCGTGAGCGCGGTGAGCACCCTTGCCACCGCCGCCCGCGTCGACTCATTCGGCTTCGAACGGCTCGCGTGCTCAGCTGCCGAGCTGGGTTCCCCCGTGGCAATCACCGCAGGGGCCTCCGCGTCCGCCGCCGCCGCAACCTCGGCTTCAGCCCGTCCGCGAGCCTCCTCCCCGGTGTGTGCTGCATGGGGAGCGCCCGACACCGCGACACCTGACCCCAACGACGCCCGCGCAGCTGCGACCTGGGCCGCAGTGAGCCACTCGGGGCCGTCGACCTCCTCAGTCACGCGACGGATGTGGCGGGCGAGCTCTACGCTCAGGGCCACATCGTCGGGCACCCCGAAGGGCGTCAGCCCATGTGCCCATCCCGACACCTCATCCGCGAGCAGCACCGCCGCAGCCACGGCGTCGGGCAGCGCGTCCGCCGAGGCCGCATCGTCGCGCGCACGCCCGCCACCTCGGGTGGCATGCACGGGCACCGGCGCGCTCGAGCCCCCCTGCGCGCGCCACTGCGCCACGAGCCAGGCCCCCGCGCGTGCCACCTCCTCGAGCGCCGTATGGTCCGCCAGACACCGCAGGCCGTTGCGCGTCACCACCAGCAACCGCGCGTCCGGCCCCGAGCTCGGACTCGCCGGCCCCGCCAACACCACCGCCCCACACCGCTCGAGCTCCGCAAGCGCCCCATGCTCAAAGTCCGTGGCCAGCCACGCCGCCCGCAACGACGGAAACCGCCCGCAAACCCGCGCCTGCTCCCACGCCCACGCGAGCAGCCCCCGCGCCCCCTCCGACAACGCCGGCGGCTCGCCCTCTGCCGCCTGCGGCTCGCCTTCTGCTGCCGGTGGCTGGTCCTCTGCCGCCAGGGACTCG
>JAAZYN010001027.1 GCA_014239625.1 Myxococcales bacterium
GTCGACGTGGCGCAGGAGGCGGGCGTCGAGAACGACCGCTACTGCAAGGGGGGCGCCGCCGGGGACTACGACAACGACGGGGACATGGACCTGTACGTCTCGAACTCGGGGGTCAACCGGCTCTACCGCAATGACGGCGTGCGCGGCGGTGTGCCGCGCTTCAGCGACGTGACCGAGGCGGCCGGCGTCGGCTTCCTGGACCACTCCTCCAGCGCGCTGCTCGTGGACCTCGACGGGGACGGCGACCACGATCTGCTGGTGATCCGCAGCAGAGGCCCATCCTGGCTCCTGGACAACACCGGCGGCGGGTTCGCGGACGTGACCTCGGCCGTCGGTTTTTCCAGTAGCCCTGGAGCCCACGCCGCTGCGGCGCTGGACTACGATCGCGACGGGGACCTCGATCTCGTCGTCGGGTACTACGGAGCCCACAGATGCAACGCGGCGCCGTGCGACAAGGGCATGAACGTGCCGACCCTGGACGGCCGCAACGGTTCGCCAAACCGGCTGTTCCGATGGGACGCTCAGGCCAACCGGTACGACGAGGTAGCGGCCGCGGCGGGGCTCGCGGACACCGGCTGGGCGCTGGCTATGAGCGCGTTTGACGCCGACGGCGACGGCGACCAGGACCTGTACGTCGCCAATGACTTTGGCCCCAACAGCTTCCTGGAGAACCTGGGCGACGGCACCTTCCGGGATGTGGGCAGCGCCACGGGCACGCACGACCGCGGCAGCGGGATGAACGTGAGCTTCTCCGACGTGAACGGAGACGGCCGCCTCGACATACAGGTGACCAACATCGACATGTTCTCCAAGCGGATCAAGGTCGTCTTCCCGCGCGATGACGCTGACGTGGGGATCGATGAGCTGACGCTGCGCTCTTTCCGCTACCTCGACGGCAACAAGTTGTATCTGAACCCCGGCAACCTGGGCGAGCGCTGGAGGGCCGTGGAGCGGGAGCGGTATGAGCCCGGTGACCGCGGTTGGGGCTGGGCGTCCATCTTCTTCGACGTGGACCACGACGGCGACGAGGACGTGTATCTGGCCAACGGCTGGATCCCGGGCTCGCTGGCGACAGACCAGAAAAACCAGATGTTCATCGCCCACGGCGGTCGCTACTTCCTGGCGCCAGGCGACGACCCCGGGGCGTTCGCGTCCAACGCGCGCTCCGTCGCGCCGATCGATGTCGACCGGGACGGCGACCTTGATCTGGTCGTCACCGTTTTCCGGCAGCCGCCGACGCTGCTGAAGAACGTCGCGACCAAGCGCGGTTCGCACGTGACCGTGCGGTTACGTGGCGCGGCGCTGAACACCGACGCGATCGGGGCGGAGGTGCGCGTCAAGACGGGCCCGAGCCAGCAGGTCCGGCTGGTCACCGCGGGGATCGGCTACATCGGCCAGGCCGACCAGGTCGTCCACTTCGGGCTCCCGGGCACCCAGCCCGGGGCGCCGGTCAACCTCACGATCCGTTGGCCGACGGGCGCGACCAGCCGCCACAAGGTCTCCGCCGGGGCGCTTCATTCCATCAAGGAGCCCACTCGATGAGCGCCAGAGGCTGCTTTCACGGCTCGCTTTTGCTACCTTTTTCAGCGTCACGTCATCAACATGGGGGCCCGCATGAGGGCTAGCGCACGCATCTCCACACCTCTTGTAGCGCTGAGCCTGCTCGGGATCGGCCTCACCGCCTGCCCCGACGACCCGAACAAGCCGCCTGAGTTTGTGGGCATGGAGCCGCAGCTCCAGGCCCAGGCCGGCGAGAGTATCTCGATCATCGTCAGCGCTCAGGAC
>JAAZYN010001028.1 GCA_014239625.1 Myxococcales bacterium
GCAGCTCGAGATGCAGCTGGAAGCGAACGTCGACACCATCTTCAAGTTGGCCGCGAACGTGGTGTTCTCCCAGTTTGGCGTGGAGGTGGAGGAGGCCTACGCCCAGACCCTCAGCCTGCCCGGGGGCCTTCAAATGCGCGCCGGGCAGTTCCTCACTCGCTTCGGCAAGATGAACGCGACCCACCCCCACGCCTGGGCCTTCGTCGATCAACCGATAGCCCTCACGAAGATGTTCGGAGGCGAGAGCAACCGCGGTCTGGGAGCTGAGCTGTCTTGGCTCACGCCGGCGTCCTGGGTGCTGGAGCTCGTCGGCTCGGTCACCATGCCCGACGGCGAATGTTGCGCGCGGAGCTATTTCGGCAGCCAGGGGCTTGATATCGAGTCGCCGGCTGATCTCCTGTACACCGTCGGGCTCAAACAGTTCTACGACCTGAGCCCCGACTGGGGCTTGAGCTGGGGTGTCTCGGCGCAGTTCGGCCCGGCCGGCACCGGCCATGGAAACCGCAGCGAGGTGTACGGCACCGACCTGTACCTCCGCTACCGACCCGTTGACGATCCGGACCGCATGGCGCTCTCCCTCCACGCCGAGTTCTTCCTGCGCGGGCGCCAGGTGCCAGGAGATGCCCTGATCGACTACGCGTCGTACGTTCACCTGCTGTGGACCATCAGTCCGCAGTGGGAGGTGGGGCTCCGTTACGAGCACACGTTCACGCCCGACGACGATCCGCTCGACCCCGACCACGAGGGGCATCGCCACCGCGCCTCGGTCCAGGCGACCTTCCGCCCGAGCCACTTCTCGCGCGTGCGCCTCCAGGGAACCTATGACGCCGCTCAGTGGCGCGCCGAGGACACCTTCGGCGCGATCCTGGCGGTCGAATTCCTCATCGGCGCCCATGGCGCCCACACCTACTAGGACAGGAACATGTTTCGACTCCGAATCCTGCTGGCCGCTTCCGTGCTCGTCGCGGCGGCGGGCGCGCCAGCGGCCGCGACCCTCAAGGTCGTAGCCAGCCTCCCAGATCTGGCGGCCATCGCCAAAGCCGTCGGCGGCAGCCGGGTCGAGGTGACCGCGCTGGCGGTCGCCACCCAGGACCCTCACTACGTCGACGCCCGCCCGAGTCTGCTGCTGCCGCTGCGGGGCGCCGACCTGCTCATCGTCAACGGCCTGGGGCTAGAGGCCGGCTGGCTGCCGCAGCTGGTGACCAACTCCCGAAACGCTCGACTGCGAGCGGGCTCCGAGGGCTATCTCGACGCCTCGACGACCATCACCAAGCGCGAGGTGGTGACCGCCGACCGCGCCAAGGGCGACATTCACCCGGGCGGCAACCCGCACTTCGTCCACGACCCCAACGCGGCGTTGCGGATCGCGACCTTGATCGGCGACCGTCTGGCGGCCCTGGACCCGGCAGGCGCGGGGGAATACCGGCGACTGGCCAAGCGCTTCCGCTCCAAGCTCGGCTTCGTGATGGCCGCCGAAGCCAAGCGATTCGCGGCGCTGCCCGACACACAGCGGCAGGTCGTGACGTATCACCGCTCGCTGGCGTATCTGAACGCCTGGCTCAAGCTGACCCCGGTGGCGAATATCGAACCGAAGCCCGGGGTCCCTCCAAATCCGGGACACGTCGGCTACGTGCTCAAGACCATGAAGCGCACGGGGACGAGGGTTGTCCTGCAGGAGGCTTTCTACCCCCGCAAGACGGGTCAGACGCTGGCACGGTTGGCCGGCGGGGTCTTGGCGGTGATCCCCGGGGGGACTCGGTTTCGCGCCAACGAGAGCTACATC
>JAAZYN010001029.1 GCA_014239625.1 Myxococcales bacterium
TCGGCCGGCGGTTTCCCAAGCGCCATGACATGTTGGACTCGTTTCAGGTATCCGTCAGCCGCAGGTGTCTCGCCACAACCGTTGGCCGTCCCGGCGCTATCTGTCCCTAGTCCAGGCGCCGCATTCAAAAAGTGTTCGAGACGGTCGCCTGCGGTTCCCGCACATTGCCACTTGCCGAGCGGATCGTCGGGGTCGTTGTGGAAATCGGGGGCCTGAAAGTACCAAGCGTTGGGGCTACCTGATTCACCGGTGTAGAGGGATAGAGTGTCGTTTGTGCTGAAATTCAGAAACCCGCGCTGGTCGAGCGCAGGGGAGGTGGTGGTGTTACTCCACACACCGTCAGCGTATGCGTCGTACGTGAACACGTCAGGGCCAAACATCAGAAACACCGTGGTTGTACCCGTCATGACGACGAAGGGCGTGAAGTGGTAAAAGACGCCGGTGAGCGTGCCGCCCGTATCGGTCGCCGTGTAGGTGGGGCGGCCGGCTGGGACCCAGGCCCCCTTCGCCTCGTCGAAGCGGCGCATGGTCAGAGTCTGTGCCCCGCTGTTGACGTCAGAGGCCACGTCGGCGGCCAGACTCAGGTCCAGCTCGAAGGGCAGCGGCGACGCCGGCTGCAAGAGGACCTCCTCGTCGCCGACCCCGTAGGCCGACAGGATGAACTGTGCCTGTACGGTGGCCGTCGAGCCTTCGCTCAGGGCGGGAATGCTGTCCGCCGCGGCGCCGTCGAGCTTCGCCAGGCGCAGCTCCACCTCGCCCGTGTAGGGCGTGCCATCGGGCAGGGTGAAGGAGGCGCCTGCGGTCGACACCGTGAGCCCCTCGAACTCCACCGAATCGCCGCTCACCGGCTTGGCCTCCACGGTGGGGATCGTGAGGGTGACCCGGGCCGTCTCACCGGGCGCGCCGGACAGCGTGCGCACCACCTCGATCTGGCCTTGGGGGCGGGCGACCACCACCAGCGGCGTGTTCGCCGGCAGGTCCGTGAAGAGGGCGACGCCTGCGGCATCCGTGTCCAGCGGCTCCTGCGCCACGGTGACGGGGACGCCAGCGGCGGGTGAGTTATCCGCGTTGAGCACCGTCACCTCGAAGGTGGTGGTGCCCGGCGCTGGGGTCGGGCTTTCCGTCGGGCATGCCGCCGCAGCGAGCGACAGGGCAGTGAACGTCATGATCCGTGTGATCGTCCGTAGCATCTCTAATACTCCTCTGAACATGTGGTCGGAGTGGAGTTTCAAGGTCTTTCCCGGCCAGCTGCAGCGACCTGTCGGGACATCCTATCGTCGTCCGACGACTTTCGCCATGCGATTACCATGCCAGCAGGCACCCCACCAAAAAGCGACTGGATCCCAAGCTGTCGCCGCCAGCACCTCATTGAGCCGGTTGGTGTGGTTGAACGTGATCTTCTGGGCGATGTCGCCGCTGGCGGCGTTGCTCGGCCTCGACCTGGCGCTGCTACGACGTCGGTCTCGCGCCTTGCCAGCAACGACATCGCCTGGCGAATCTCGCGTTCAACCAAACCAACCGGCTCCATCAGAGCTGCCAGGTCCCGAAGTGTCCGCAGCGTCCGGGACGCGTCCTGACGCTGTCCCGGACGATTGGGATAAGATGACCGGTCGGGACCTCTTTCATCGCTGCATTTGCGCGCGCGGCCATCCGTGGTGCGCCAGGTGGGGTCGCGCCGATACGCCCGGCCGCCCACTTGGGTCGGTCCGACGGGCCGACCCGCTAGTACTAGCCCGCATTTCTCACCAGAGTTCGAGCGAAACCGAGGAGGGGTAGGTGATA
>JAAZYN010000102.1 GCA_014239625.1 Myxococcales bacterium
CTCGTCGGTGACCGAAAAGCTCGCCACCGAGCCGATCTCTTCACTCTTGGCGCTGGCCAGGTTCGTGTCGTCGAGGGTTCCGGTGGTCCAATAGACCTTGTAGGTGACGTCTGCCGTCGCCGCCGCTGGCGCTCGTGAGCTCGGGCGCACCAGGGGGCTCGAAGTCCAGGCGGACGTCCACGGCGCTCTCGTATACCGTCAGGTCGCTGGTCGTGCCCTGGGTGATGAACCGGACGGCGACGTCGTCTTCTTTGGGCGCGTCGCAGTCCACCGCGGTGTCACCGAACATCAGCTGGTTCATGTTGACGCGAACCGACCACGAGCTCTCATCGAACTCCTCGGTGTCGATGGTGAAGCAGGTGGTCTCCTCGTCGACGTTGCTGTTACACGTCTGACCGGTGGTGTCGAGCTTGGCGATGACGGAGCTGTATTCGGGGAGCGTCCACGTCACCTTGATGTCCATCTCGAAGCCGCTGTAGGCGTGACAGTCTTCAATGTTGATGGTGCGGTTCGTGGCGGATTGGAAGCGCTCGTCGTCGAGCGTGAACTCTCCGACCTCGGCGAAGGTCGCCTCGAAGTCTGGAATCTGTGTCTGTGCGGCCGCCGCGCTCGGGATCAACAGCGCGACCCATAGCAGGCCAGCCCTTGATGCTCTCGTCGGTGTCATCGGAATCCTATTACCCATCAGTGCCGCCATTAGGCAGCAACATTTGTGCCAGCTGGTCGCGCCACGCTAGCGCGGGGCAGCCATTGAATGCCACACATACCCACAGTCGTCACGGAGACATTCCGTCAAGATCGCTCGCTCCACGTCCGCCGGCTGTGACATTTTGTCACCAGAGATCATCGTCTCCGTGCATTCGGTCGAGGAGCGCCGCGATAGCCACGGCGACCCGGTGAGTCGCGTCGGCGAAGGCGACCAGCCGAACGACCCGCCGCCTGGGGTCTACTCGAGGCGGGCCCAGGAGGATGGTGTCGCTGTCCAGCGCGTCCCGCAGGGCGACGTCTGCTCCCCCTTGCTCCAGATCTGCTCTGGCCCGCAGCGCGGCGAGAGCCCGCGCCTCGTCGACCTCGACGTCGTCGTCGAAGCGCGCCGTGATCGTCACCGCGGTCGCGGCGAAGACCGGGATGCGCACCGCCGTGACGTGGCAGTCGACCCCGTCGAACCGCGGAGAGAGCCGTGGCAGCTCGGCGCGTAGCTCGTCTTCGAAGGCGTCGCCGCCGTCGGCGGACAGGCGCGAACCGACGAAGACGTTGAACGCCAGCTCGCCTCCGAGCACCCCCGGGTCGGGCACGCGGAAGTTCATCAACGCCAGCGTCTGTGCGCTCAAGTCCTCGGGTCCGGCGGCGCCTGAGTGGCTGGCGCCCAGCATCGCGACCACGTCGAGGGCTTTCAGTCGGCCCAGGTTTGCCAAGGCGGCCGCCACCGGCGCCACCGTAGTGGTCACCGCCCCGGGGACGGCGAAGGCCCCCTCATGGCTCGCCAAGACATCGTAATTGAGGGCTGGCCAGATGAGCGGCAGGGCCGAGTTACTGCGTCCCGATGGGGACGCGTCGATGACCAACGTCCCAGCGCGCATGAGGCGCTCGCGTCGCCCCTCCGCCACCGCGTCAGGGACCGCGAGGATCGCCACGTCGGGCTCCAACGCGTCGACCTCCGTAGCCGTCAGCACAGGCACAGAGCCACCGCGCCAGTCGACCCGGCTCCCGGCAGATCGGCTCGCGCCGGCGGCTAGAAGGCGCGACACCGGCAGCCCCTCGCCCTCCAAGGCGACGCGGAGCTGTCCGCCGAGGGCACCAGCGGCCCCGTAAAGCGCCAAGGTGAAACTGTCGTCTTCCTCAACGTTTTCGGGCTTGGGATCGTGCTTGGTCATGGCTACCGTCTCCGAGGCGGACGGAAGCTACCAGGGAACACGCCGGCGTGCTACATTGTTAGAGCTGATCGAGCTATCTTCTTCTCGGGATGGAGAGGACACGACACTGATGAAGCCGATGCTGGCGAGGGCAAATGCTGTACTCAGCCGTACCGCGCTGAGGGTCCTTCCGGACAGGGCGACCCTCCACCTGCGCCTCGGCTCCGCGCTCCACGACCTCGGGCGCGCCGACGTCGCCCACGCGTCGTTGCGCCGGGCGACCGAGCTCGCGCCAGAGGACGCTCGCGGTCACTTCGCGCTGGGCACGACGCTCGCCTCCCTCGGCTGTCTCCCCGAGGCCCGCGTGGCGTTCTCCCGGGCGCGTCGGTTGGACCCGGCGAACGCCGAGATCGCGTTCGCCCTCGGTAACATCTACTTCGAATGCTCGGACATCGAGCTGGCGGTGCGGGCTTACCAGGGCGCACTGCGGCTGCGGCCCGACTACGCGCGGGCCTACTTCAACCTGGGACATGCCTTCAAAGAGAAGGGGCGCCTTCGCCAAGCCGGCGCAGCGTTCCGCCATGCGCTGGCCGTCGAGCCGCGCTTCTACAAGGCCCGTTTCATGTTGGCCTACGTCTATGCCCTGATGGACCTGAACGAAGAGGCCATCGAGCAATATCGGCTCACGATCAGCGCATCGCCGACCTACGTCAAAGCGCACTACAATCTGGGCAACTGCTACCTGAAGAAGGGGCGGACCGCAGAAGCGTTGGACGCCTACCACACCATCTTGGAGTTGGACCCGCGCCACTCGCGCGCCCATTTCGCCATAGGGCAGGCGCTGGCTCGTCGAGGTCGGCTGAGCGAGGCGTTGCTGTCCTTCCAGGAGGCGCTCTCGGTCAAGACCGAATTCCCCGAGTGCAATCTGGCCTATGCCAGGGCGCTCGAGGCATCGGGGCGGTTGCGCGAGGCGACCCATCACTATCTCGCCTATCTCAACGATCCGAGCGCCCAGGAACAGCGCCTCGAGGTCGAGGCCCACGTCGTCATGCTCACCGCGGCTGCGAATGGTCACGCCCGGCGGGAGGCAACGGATCGGCACGCCGCCTTTGATGCCGACAACGTGCGGCGTGACATCACCGGGCGTTTCCGGGCGCGGCGCGAGGCGACCGGGGAGTTTCTCGCCATGCAGGGAGGCCCCGAGCCGGCTGCGCTGGAGGCCGCTCACGACGCCCTCGACAGCACGACCGCCTGAGTGCAAGATGCGCGTCCGTGAGCGCGGACATGACACAGCGCCCTCTGCTGGTAGGGATCGGAGGCGGGACGGGCTCGGGTAAGAGCACCCTCGCGCGGCGCATCGCGTGGGCGGTGGGGCCCGAGCGGATCGCGGTGGTGACGCAGGACAACTATTACCGCGACCTGTCCGAACTGGGCTTCGAGGCACGGACCAAGGTCAACTTCGACCATCCCGACAGCATCGACTCCGGTCTCCTCGCCCACCACCTCGAGCAGCTGCGTGCGGGTGCCGCGATCGAGATGCCCCGCTATGATTTCTCGCGGCACACCCGCGCCAGCGGCGGGACCCTGGTGGAGCCTCGGCCGGTCGTGCTGGTCGAAGGCATTCTGGTCTTCGTCTGGCCGCGCGTCTCCGAGCTCCTGGACGTTCGCATCTTCGTCGATACGGCCTCGGACATCCGCTTGATTCGACGTATGCGGCGGGACATCGCAGATCGCGGCCGCGATGTGGACAGCGTGCTGGGGCAGTACCAGTCGACGGTGCGACCCATGCACGAGGAGTACGTGGCCCCATGTCGTTCCCGGGCCGACCTGATCGTGCCTGGCCATGGGGATAACGGGGTCGTCGTCCGGCTGTTGGCCACCGCGCTGATGAACGATGTCATCGGTGACGCGTGAGGCCGCCCGACGGTCTCACGTGTCGCCGGTTGGTCGCTCCTTGTTTTCCCGATTCACCCGCTCCGTGATCTCCAGGATCTGAGCCTTCACGTCCGAGAGCGCCTGACCCGAGTCCTCGGAGGTGGTGCGGACGACTCGCTCGCCGGGAAATCGGACGACGTTATCGCGCTCCCCATAGGACGCTGACGGGCCGTCGTGAGGACGCTTGGGGTCACCAGAAACGAGCCGCCAGGCGTGAAACCCATCAAACCCCGGCAACGGGAGCAGGTTGAGCCCGATCAGCAGGGCGTTGGTGACCGTCAACGTCGCGTGAAGTCGTGACCAGCCACCCTCGGGGGCGACGACCATGCCCGTCAGCAGCGCCATCGCGAGCAGGGCGGCCTGGGCTACTACGCCGCCCCAGGCGATGATGCTCCGTTTTCGCTGGGTGACGCGCCCACTGAACAGGCACTCGCCCCCCAGACCGTGGAGCAGGATCCCTTCGGTCTGCAGGTGAAACGCCTTGACCAACAGGGCGTGGCCGAGCTCGTGGACCAGCAGGATGGTGAGGTATCCCACGCAAAACCACAGATCGAAGGTCAGCCGGCTCAACACCGCCAGCCCCAGCGCCAGCGTCCAGTGGACGCCGATGGGGGGCCGACCTGGCCGGATGAAGAGAAGTTGGCCGCGTTCTAATCGGAACATCAGTAGCAACTTAGAGACCGAGCCGCCGGGGCTCAAGGCGACTGTTGCGCGGCGGGCTGAAACCGGCGGCAGCCGGCGGGTGACGGTGACGCCGCCAGCGACGTTCTGGTATCGTCTCCGGTATGCCTAGTGTCATGTACGGTGTGTGCGTTCTGGCCGGCCTGCTCGTCGGGTACGTTCTGCGTGGGCGCCGCGACGCGCGCCGCCTCGAGGAGCCGGTGGAGGCCGATGGCGGTGGGGGCGATCCACGGGTCGAGGAGCTCGAGGCGGAGGTCACGTCTCTGTTGAACCACGTCGACGCGCTTCAGACCGAGCTACAAAGCGCTGAGTCGGAGCGCCACGCGAGCGATGCTCTGTCCAGCGACGAGGCCAGGACCGTCGAGGAGATTCGCCAAGACGCCGAGGCTGAGGTCGGGCTCGCGGCCGAACAGGTCGCCGCGGCACAGGACCGTATCTCCGCCTTGGAGAAGGAGCTCAAGGAGACTCGGGCGGAGCTCGAGCGGAGCCGCGGCGCGGTCATGCCGCGGCAGGGTAAGCGCAGGGCGGTCAAGAGCCTGTGGCCAGACGGCGGGCCTCGGAGAACCCTGATGGGACCCGGCAGCGGGGCGCTACTGGGCGGGGGTGACGCCCCTGTGGGTGCAGAGGAGACGAGCCTTCAACAGCAGCTGATCCGGACCAAGAAGTCGCTCGTGGCCGCTCGCAAGGAGCGGGACGCCGCCAAGGCGGAGGCCCGTGGCCTCCGCGAAAAGCTGGACACCTCGACGGGCCGCGGCCCCGCCGACGGTTCCGCAGACGCCACCCGGAAGGCGCGGCGGGGAGCGAAGACAAGGCCCCCTGCCGGGGCTGTCGCGGCCGCCTCTGCCGCCCCCAAGACGACCGAGGAGGTGGCGCCAGAGAGCGCTGACCGCGAGTCATCCTGGCTGTTGTCTGCGCCCGTGGGTGAGGCTGACGATCTCAAGGCGATCAGGGGTATCGGGCCGGTGATGAGCGAGAGCCTCAACGCGATCGGTGTGTGGCACTTTCGGCAGCTCGCCGCAATGACCTCCGAGGACGTCGCTTGGCTGGCGTCCAGGGTGAACACGAGCGAGCGGCGCATCGAGAAAGCCGACTGGGTGGCGCAGGCGACTCGGTTGCATCACGCGAAGTACGGAACCGCCCCCTGAACCGCTCGGCTGGTCGGCCGCTGGCGGCAATTCAGATGGGGCGTTAACATCGTCGGGTCGGTTGGCATAGGTCAGGTGATGCCACCGGATTGGGCACGTAATCACAAAACGTTGGAGGGGTTGAGTGTTAAGAGCGAGATCATTGCTTTGGGTGGCCACCATTGGCTTCGCCCTCATGGGAGGGACCGCTCTCGCGGGTAGTCACGCCGAACCCGGCGATTTCGACGCGAGCGCCCCCGATTACGAATACGTTTACGTCGACGCTGCCCAGTTGGAAGACGGCACGAGCTATAAAGGCTTCTATCGCCGCACGACCCGCTCAGGGTACGTATGGGTTCCCGGCGCTTACGGGCCCGCAGGCTGGGTACGGGGGCACTGGAAGCCGGCCGCGGTCCGCGCCGGTTCGACCTGGGTCCGCGGCCACGTGGGGCCCGACGGCTACTGGGTGGCCGGTCACTGGCGTGTGACAGCTCGTCCCAGCTACGTCTGGGTGCCGGCGCGCCGTGCCAACGGTGTCTGGTACCGGGGACACTGGAAGCCCGCTTCGGCGAGGGCAGGGCAGGTTTGGATTCCAGGCCATCGCGGTCCTGGCGGAGCCTGGATCCCCGGCCACTGGCGAGGGAAAGTCCGCACCGGCTACGTGTGGGTGCCGGGCCATTGGAAGTATGGCCGTTGGAATCGCGGCCACTGGCGACCGACCGCGAAGAGACCGAGCCAGGTGTGGGTCGCGGGGCACTGGAACGCCCGAAAGGGCAAGTGGGTTCCGGGTCACTGGCGTTCGGTGCGAAGGGCCGGTTACTGGTGGCGTCCGGGGCGCCGGGTCAATGGGGCCTGGGTGGCGGCTGCTTGGGTCGCTGGCGCGCGTCCGATAGTGAAGCGTCGACACACGCGGGTGAGGCCAGTGCGTCACATGCGCGTCAAACGGGCCACCCACAAACGACAGCTGCGCCGGCGCGGTAAGACTCAGCGGGCTGTCGGCAAGCATCAGGTGCGCAAGGGTCGAACCATGCAGGCCGTGGGCGCCGCCACCGGCAACAGGAAGATGGTCAGGAAAGGCACCAAGAAGGTCAAGAAAGGTAAGAAGAACAAACGCAAAGGCAACAACAAGGTCAAGCGCGGAAAGCGCTAACGCGCGTGCCGAGTCGTCGGATGGTCGGGCGCCACGGGCTCCCGACTGTCCCGGCCATGACTGTGAGCGAAGAAGGGTGGTGCCGGTTGGCGCCACCCTTTTTCTCGTTCGCAGGCTGTGGCCATCGAAAGCGCGCCGCGCGACCGAGCCTCTCCGATGACCTCGCCCCATGACTCACAGCCGTCGGGCCGCAGTGGGCGGATCCTCGGGGCTGGCAAGCGCGCCCCCCTCCGGTCGGCTCGAAGGTCGTCACACACGGCGTCATCCGCTCGCGGTCCGTGCCACCCCCGTCAGCGCCGTGTCTGTTCGGTCGCGATCCGAACCGAGAGGCTCCCACATGATGCAACGCATCTTCCCCCCACACGATACTCGTGTCCTGCGTCGGGCGTACCTCCGCGATGAGGCGGTCCGGCCACGCGGCTTGGCGTGGCTATGAGCCGGCGGAGGGCGGAGGCTCGGCGTCACCGTCAGCCTCCGCCTGCGGCGACTGTGGCTCCGCCCCGTAACCGTCCGGAGCGCCAAGCAGCTGGCGTCTGTCGCTGCCGTCCTCGCTCAGGCACCCGAACGCCCGAAATGGATTCTCCAGCGCCTTGCGGACGGCCACGATACCGGCGTTGGCGTTCAGCCCATCGTCGATACGCTCTTCATACGTAAACCGCAGGTGCAGCAGCTTGCGCGCGACGACCTGACCATCTTCCACCACCGGTCGGTCCTCGAGCTTGCCCACCATGACGAACAGTGGGCAGGTCCCCCACTCGAACAGGTGGTGGTAGCCAGCCGCCATCCCGAGGCTTCCCAGGTTGGCGATGAACGCGCTGGTGTACATCGGATCGTTGGCGGTGAAGCTCGCCGGCAAGAGGTTGTGGTAGTCCAGCCACTTGAACAAGCGAATGCCGAGATTCAACACGGGGCGTGGCAGCGCGAGGAACAGGTTCAGCTCTTTGTCGGTGTAAGTGACGGCGTCGCTCCGCTCCACACCGATCTTGGCCTCGATGGTCTTCACGAGATCGCCGAAGTCGGAGTCCCGCGGGACCGTCGTGTGAATGGCCGCGACCTTGGCGCTCTTGTTCTTCTTTTTCCGCAGCGCGCTGAAGGTGATCTTGCGCTCATTTCGCTGATACAAGCGCCGGCCCACGACGAACCGGTTCATCTTCGGGGCCTCATCGAGCCCGATGGCTACGGCGGCCACCACCGCCGTGGTCACGTCCACGCGGAGCCCGGCGTCCTTGGCCTGAGCCATGTAGTCGAGGAGCTTGTCAGCCCGCACATAGTCGTCGAACAGGACGTACGACTCGTTGCGCGTGGGCATCAGGAAAAACAACATGCGCCGGAAGGGGTGCGTCTTCAGGTAGGTGCCGTCGGAGCGAGAGGTCTTGAGGTTCATCAGCACCCAGACCGCGAACAGCGATCCAACGACGATCCATACCCACATGTTCGGGCTCCTCAGCTACCGTCGCTGTGCGACTCAGTGGTCACGACGTTCCAGGATGTCGCTACGAGATCCAACAGCGCGGTCTCTTCGGCCTGAATGTCGTCGGCCTTCGCCGCCTCCAACAGGACATCGTAGATGATGTCGCGCGCCATCTGCCGGTCGACGCTCTTGAGAAATCCAAGGACCGACGCCTGGTCCGACAGAGTGACGCTGTCGGCCGCCCGAAAAGCCTCCGGGCCCACTCTCTGGGCGACCTGGGACAGGGCGATGGCTTCTTCACGGCTGACCTGGTCGTCGGCGGTGACCAATCGCTTGAGCAACACCACCAGGGCGACGCGCTCGGGCGTACTCAGCGCGCCGACGTCTTGCAACACCTCATGCATGGTCCGAGCATGCGCCAAACGCCCCACGATGGAAAGTGCCGCCTGACAGTGGTACGAGTGTCGCGCCGTTCGGCCTCAACCCAACAGAGGAGCTCGAGGAACCGTGAACCTACTCGCTCTCGCCGTCATGGCGGCTACATTGAACCTGACGCCCGGCGCCGCACCCTCCCTCGAGGTAGAGAAGTA
>JAAZYN010001030.1 GCA_014239625.1 Myxococcales bacterium
CCTATCAGCCCGGGCCGAGTCTGGTCATCGACAGCGTCACGCCCAGCCAGGGCCCCCTCCAGGGTGGAACGACGCTCGTGATCGAGGGCGACGGGTTCGGACCCGGCAGCGTCGTCTACGTCGGCGCCCTCTCGGCCGCCGGCGTCGAGGTCATCGGCGACGGCGAGATACGTGCGGTCACGCCCCAGGGAGGGCCAGGCCTGGTCGACGTACGGGTGGTCAACGACGGGGCACAGGCCATCGCCGAGGACGCCTTCGAGTTCACGGCAGACGGGCTCGCGCTTGATCTGCTGACGCCCGAGACCGTGGCGCAAGCTGGCGGAACCTACATGCGTGTTTACGGCGCCGGGTTTGGTGAGGACACGACGTTTTCGGTCAACGGCATCGAGTGCGAGGTGATAGCGAGGGTCTCTGGCGCGGAGCTGCACGTGCGTAGCCCGAAGCTGGACGTCGGTGTCTACGACGCCACGGTCGAGAGCGAGGGTGACACCCGAACGCTCGTCACCGCGGTCACCGTGTATGACCCGCGCAGCGGCTACGGCGGCACCTGGGGAGGGATGATCGACGAGACCGTGAACGTCACCGTCCGAGGCACCAACAACTACGGACCGATCCCGGGGGCCTTTGTGATGCTGGGCGACGCCCCTGCCACCACGCTGAAAGGCTACACCGACGAGAATGGGCAGATCACCTTCTCTGAGCCGGGGTTGCTGGGCCCGGTGGTGGTCACGGCGTCCCATCCCGACTTCTACTCGTACTCCATCGTGGTGTACGACGCGACCAACGCCACCGTGTACCTCGGGCTGCTCAACCCGCCCGCGGGCACCCCACCACCCTCCGTCGATTGGCCGCCTGCGACCCTGACGGGGAACGTATACGGGCTCGGCAAGTATGTGCTGCCACCCCCTGGCAGCTGCGAGGCGCTGGCCATCGACGCGACCGAGCACTGCAAACCCTGCGACTCGGCCGTGGGCTGTGACGACGCGGGGTTCGCCTGCACCGACGTCAAAGAGCAGGGGACGTTCTGCGCCCAGGAATGCCTGGCGCCCGCGGACTGCCCGCAGGGCTACGCCTGCACACCGACCCTGCAGGACAACAGATGCCTCCCGGCGCCTGGCGAGAAGGTCGCCAAGTGCATGGTCAGCAACAGCAGCCCGTTCTCCCAAGAGCCGGTGGTGGACGAAAACGGGTGGGTCGAGCCCTACGGCAGCTACGAGCTCGAGACCGGGCGTCTGGGTGAGGTGGCGGTGGTCTGCTTCGGCGGATATCGCGACCTGTCTGGACTGTTTACGCCCACGGTCATGGGGGTCCGTCGCCACATCTTCGCTCAGAGCGGCGCCTATCAAGAGGGGCTCGACGTCACGCTCAGCCATCCGCTGAACCGCACGTTTCGGCTGCGCATGATGGACCCGCCTCAGTGGCCTGCTGGCGTCCAGGATCCGGTCGTCACGATCTCGCTGGACCTCGGGCCCGACGGCTGGATTCCCTTCTCGCGATCCCTCGTCGACGCGGGCTCGAACGTGTGGTTGGCGACCCGCCAGCTCAGCCAGCTCACCGACGAGCTCTATGGCTCCAAATTCTTCTTCTACACGCAGCTGCGGGCTGACACGGTGACGCTGCTGCCGCGGAGCTACAACCTGGTGCAGGGTATTCAGACCGTGGCCGAAGACCGCCTGCCCGTCTTCGAAGACGGGGTCTGGACGCTGGAGCAGGCGCAGCTGGACGCAGACCTCAACGGCCTCTGGGGACCCTCCTCGGAGCAGGTCTATGCCGTGGGTG
>JAAZYN010001031.1 GCA_014239625.1 Myxococcales bacterium
GACCGCTCGATCGACCGTCAGGTTCGCAAGGAGCTCTACGAGCATCAGCGCCAGGCGGTGCTCAGAGAGCAGCTCAAGGCGATCCAAAAAGAGCTCGGAGCGGACGCCGACGCCGACGCCGTCGACACGCTCGCGGCCCGGGTCGCCGAAGCCGAGCTGAGCGACGAGGCGCGACGGGTCGCCGAGCGCGAGCTGAGTCGCCTGCGGAGCCTCCCTCAGCAGGGCGCCGAGCACCACGTGGTGCGCGCGTACCTGGAGGCCATCCTGGAGCTACCGTGGAAGGCGCGCGCCCAGACCGAGATCGACGTCGAGTCGCTCGCGGCCATGCTCGACGCCGACCACTACGGCCTGGACGACGTCAAGAAGCGCATCCTGGAGCACCTCGCGGTGCTGAAGCTGGCGGGCACGAAGAAGGGCGCCATATTGGCCCTGACCGGCCCGCCCGGTGTCGGAAAGACGTCCCTGGGCCAGTCTATCGCCGACGGGCTCGGCCGCCCGCTGGTGAGGATCGCTCTAGGCGGAGTCCGCGACGAGGCGGAGATTCGCGGCCATCGCCGCACCTACGTGGGCGCCCTACCGGGTCGAATCATCAACGGACTGAAGAAAGCAAAGGTCAGCAACCCGGTCGTGCTGCTCGACGAGATCGACAAGCTCGGCCAGGGCTGGCAAGGCTCGCCAGAGGCGGCCCTGTTGGAGGTGTTGGACCCCGAGCAGAACAGCCACTTCACCGACCATTACCTGGAGATCCCGTTCGACCTTTCCGAGGTGCTGTTCATCTGCACGGCGAATCGTCTGGACACCCTGTCGGCGCCGCTGCTCGACCGACTCGAGGTCGTTGAGCTCAGCGGATACACGCGCCAGGACAAGCGCCACATCGCCACCAACCACCTGCTGTCCAAGCAGCTCGTAGGCCACGGGCTGGGCGACGGAGCGCTGACTATTCCGGACGCGACGCTGAACGCCATCATCGGAGGCTACACCCGGGAGGCCGGGGTGCGGCAGCTCAATCGTCAGCTGGAGCGGTTGTGTCGGGCGGTGACGCTGGAGGTGGCGCGGGCGATCGAAGCCGGCGGGTGGAAGGAGGCGCCCCTCACCATCGGCGTCGAAGACCTGCCGAGATACATCGGCAAGGAGCGCTTCTTCGACCAGGTCGCCGAGCGGGCGCACGTCGCGGGTGTGGCGACTGGCCTGGCGTGGACGCCCGTGGGTGGTGACATCTTGTTTGTCGAGACGTCGCGCATGGCTGGCAAAGGGGGGCTTCAGATCACGGGGCAGCTCGGCGACGTGATGACCGAGAGCGCCCAAGCCGCCATGACCTACATCCGGAGCCACTCCGAGGAGCTGGGCATCGAACCCAGGGCGTTCGAGACCCACGACGTCCACATCCACGTCCCCGCCGGCGCCGTGCCCAAGGACGGCCCGTCGGCAGGCGTCACCATGTTCACTGCGCTGGCGAGCCTCTTCAGTGAGCTCCAGGTGCGGAGCGACACGGCGATGACGGGTGAATGCACCCTGCGCGGCCGGGTGTTACCGGTGGGAGGCATCAAGAGCAAGGTCTTGGCAGCCCATCGCTCCGGCATCAAACGGGTCATCTTGCCGGAGAAGAACCGGCGTGACCTGGACGATGTGCCCAGCACCGTCCAGGACGCGATGGAGTTCATCTTCGCGTCAGAGATGCGGCAGGTGCTCGACGCCGCGCTGACCGAGCCCAGGGTCGGTTTCGACCATGTGGGGTCGACCGGCGCGGAGCAGTCGGTCCCTCACTGATGACCACGGCG
>JAAZYN010001032.1 GCA_014239625.1 Myxococcales bacterium
CGCCCTGGTCGAGCGGCTACGCCTCCCGTGGCGCCTGAACGACCACGCCCGGGTCGGCCGCCACACCTCCAACCAATGGCTCGTGGAGTGGCACAAGCCGGAAGGCGCCTGACGATGTCGGTTCCGACACCGTAACCCCAGCCGCAGGGAGCACGCGCCCGTCAGCGCGGCGGATTCGCCCATTGTAACGAGCGATGTCTGGGGGCGCCGCGTCAGCTGCTCAGCGGGCGGAGGATCCCCAGCCCCTGTGCCCGAGCGGTGTTGGCGTGGAGGCCCGAACAGGCCACCTCGCGGGAGCAGTCCGCACAGCGCAGCGACTTCACGAAGAACCCGTCCTCGACGAAGCGGCGGGTCGCCCGAAAGATCTCCATCCTCTGGTCTGGGCCGTGTCGCGCGGTGTCCAACACGACCCGCTCAGGGCGCGGAGCGCGTCCGAGCAGGCACTCCGGGACCCCCTCCACCGGCAACGACTCCGGGATCATCGACCCCACCGTGGCGAGGTCGACCCCGGCGGACCTGGCCGACGACAGCTTGTCCCAGGTGGGCTGACGGAGGGCTAGCCGTCCGTTCAGTTCATCGCGGTGGTGGTTGCGCGCGATCCAGGCCTGGGTGTCCTTGGTGAGCAAGAGCACTATCTCGAACTCGCCGCCGGCGATCGCGGCGAGCGAGTCGGCCTGAGCGACGTCCCTGGCGACCACGCGGGTGAGCTTGCGCCCCTCGAACCGTCCGCCGCCGCTGCTCAGCGCCTCGCCGAGCCCGCTCACATCCGACAGCTCCAAGTGAAGATCGGGCAGCCACGAAAATCGCTCGGTGACGGCCGCTCGCGCGGCCCCAACATCAGGAGCGACGACCCACAGCGTGTCGGCGGGCGAGCGCCGGGCGACGTCCTCGAGCCCGACCACCGGGAGCTCCCGAGGGGCGGCGCCAGCAGCCACTTGCATGGCGAGCCACTTGACCGACGCGGGATCACTCAGGCCCGCCACCTGGTGCGTCTCGTCCTCCCAGGCGGTGTCGACCCGCACGACCTCGAAGTTGGCCGCGGCGAGCTCGCCGCGCCGCCCCTCGAGGCTGTCACACAGGTCCTCCAGGTAGCAGTGTTTGCACCGCTCCGGTTCGCGGCAGTCGAGGGGCTCGCCGGTAGCGAACAGGCGCGCGTACTCCTCTTGGCGTCCGCGCACCTCGTCGAGGAGCTTGTGCGGGTCCTGGGCGAGCTCCTCGAACCCCTCGAGGTGCGTGATCGGGAAGCGGTTCAGCCACATGTGAACGCCCGGGATCCGGGACACTTCGAAGGCAGCCTTCAAGGCGTCGCCGGCCTCCGCCAGATCGTAGAACAGGGTCTCCTTGCCATCCTTGAAGGCTCTGCCGAAGGGGATGACCTGTAACAGGTCGAACTCTTTGACCCCCAGCGCCATCAGATCATCAAGCATCCTGCGCAGGTGCGAGACGTTGGCGCGGTTGACGCAGACGTCGACGTTCACGATGGGGCGCCCATCAGCGATGGCCCACTTGAGCCCCACGATCTCCTGCTCGTAGGCCCCCTGAACGCCGACCAGCGCGTCGTGGATCTTGGCGTTGGGGCCGTGAATCGAGAAGGTGATCTCGCTCAACCCCTCGTCCACGCACCTCTTGAGGACCTGGGGATAGGCGAAGAGCCGGCCGTTGGTCACCGTCTGCACCCGGCGATAACCCGATCGGTGCCCGACGCGGATGAACTCGATGAAGTTGGGGTGGATGGTCGGCTCACCGCCGGAGAGGATCAGACGCGTGGCGCCTCT
>JAAZYN010001033.1 GCA_014239625.1 Myxococcales bacterium
CATCGAGATCGCCGTCGTTGTCGTAGTCGAACAACGCGACTCCTCCGCCGACCATCTCGCTGAAGTAGTACTCGCCAGACATCCCGTTGACGTGTTGAAAATCCAGACCGGTGGCAGCGGTCATATCGAGAAACGGTTCGTTCAGGCTGGTCTCGTCCGCGATTGCCGTCTCGGCGACAGCTTGCCCCGTGGGGGCCTCGCCGCTAGACCCGCAGCCCAGCGCGAACACTGCCACCAGACCAAACAGACGGTGGCAGTGCCGCCGGCACGCGCCGGTTCGACACGAGTCGTAGGTTCGTCTCACGTCAGGAATACGAAGATGCAGCGGAATCAGAACGCAACGAGCCTGGCCTCAGCTCCGCCGACAGGGCCGAGCTACCCAAGGACGATACTACGTCCAAATGGGCTTCGGCCAGTGCGGTAACCTGAACGGGGTCGCAGCCCCGCCGCTGGCATCGCCCCCGAGCGGGGGCCACGCAGATTCGTCCGTCGCTCGCTAGGCCACGACCGCTACGGGCTGGTGACTCGGCGCCGACTCGACCGGAACGCCCCCCGGAAGTTCGCGGCCGCTTGTCGCGTCCTTGTCCTGTAGATTCTTCATCTGCAGCAGCTGGACCCGGGCGCGTTCGAGAGCCTGCGCGACGCGCTTCCGTTCGGCGGCTCGCGCGGTAACGGATGCCCGCTCTCGCTCCTCAGCCGCCTCCAGCCGCGCCTCGAGTGTCGCGCGGACGTCCTCGTGCTCCTGGGTCAGCTGTTCCACCCGCTCACGTTCGGCATCGCGATCGGTCAGCGCCGTCTGCCACGCTACATGCCTGTTCCTCCGCCGCCTCAATCCGTGCCGCGAGGTCCACGGTGTGCTGGGCGTGTGACGCGGTCATCTGCGCCGCACGCTCACGTTAGGCGTCACGCTCGGCGAGCGCGGCACGCACGCGGTCCTCCGCCGCCTGCAGCTGCGCTTCGACGTCCGCGCTCGCTCGGACGTCCTCAGAGGCCACCCCGTCGCGGGCGTGCTCCGCTGCGCGTTCCTCCACGGACTGAATCTGCGCCTCGAACTCAGCGCGCTCGCGGGCAAGGTCGTCGGCCCCTTGCTGAATCTGGCGTTCAAGGCCCCGATACTCGGTCAGGTCACGAGTGACCAACAGCGCCACCACACCATGATCTGCTCCCCGGTCGAGCGGCACCTCGTCTGTGACGACCCAGCGTCCGGTGTCACCATCAGGTATTCCAGCGCGCCGCGACTGCCCTCGGTCACCTCGCGAATGACGTCTGCGACCCGCTCGCGGTCAGTGAGCGACACCAGATCGTGGTAATAGCGCCCCTCATTCATCGCGGGCACGCGCCCATCAGCCGCGACTTCCGCGAGGCACGCAGGTTGGTTCGACAATTTCCCGCAAGCGGTCTGACGGATGTGGCGCGGCGGTTGGAGGCGCTTCCTGGCCGGTCTGGCCCAATGTCGTCACGAGAGACTCATTTTCGAGTGGTGGCTGGGGTCAACCCTCCTACCTCGGGTGCAGATCAAGCAATCTTCGCACCAGTTCAGGAGACACCCACCCGAATCGAGGGCTCGGCTGGCGGGCCGGCCAAAATTTGCAACGTGCTCTGCGAGATCTCCTGTCTCGTCACCAAGTCCGAAGCCAGCAACGAGGGCCCACCCTCCAAGTCAATCGGGCCACGGCGGGTCGCGCCATACCCACGGCATTGAATCCGTTCCGACACAAGTGACATCGCCGCCCAGCGCCAACACCGGGCCACGTGCGCCACCGTTTTCGCGT
>JAAZYN010001034.1 GCA_014239625.1 Myxococcales bacterium
CTCATCAGACAAGAGCCCATGGCGTGGCCCCTCAAAGACGACCTCGAGGGAGCCCTCCGAGAGCGATTCGCAGACCTGGCGCCCACTCAAGGGTTGCGGTTTCGTTCGTCCTCGACGGCGGAAGACATCCCGGGGTTCAACGGGGCGGGGCTCTACGACTCGACCACCGGGTTCCTGTTGGCGCACGAGCTGGACGGATCGGACAAGGAGCGGACCGTGGAGCGAGCGCTCAAGGAGGTATGGGCGAGCTACTGGTCGTTCGAGGCCGTCGAGGAACGCGAGCTGGTCGACATCGACCACCTGAGCGGTAACATGGCGGTGCTGGTCCACCCGCGGTTCGACGACGCGTTGGAGCACGCCAACGGGGTCATCACGTTGAGCTACCGGAGAGGGACCGGCGGCGGCGATGACCTGTTCGACATGGTGGTGAATGTTCAGCGCGGGGCGGTCAGCGTGACCAACCCCGACCCGACCGATCCGCAGCTGCCGGAGATCGATCGGGTGACCGGGGTGAGGCCCCAAGAGGGGACCATACAGCGGGTCCAGTCGTCGACCGTCGACGGCCGTGGCTCGCACGTCCTCAGCGACGAGCAGCTCACCTTCATCTACCAGCGGGTAGCCGAGCTGGCCGTCGGATGGCTGGCAAGCGCCAATGAGGCATGGCCGGCGCCGAAGCGGTCATCGACCCTGGTGCTCGACCTGGAGTTCAAAGAGATGGCCAGGGCGTGGCCAGCCTGGGTCGACCCGACCCGGCAGGCGCCGGCGGACAGGATCGTCTTCAAGCAGGTGCGCGTGCTCGACCACGCGATATGGGTCTCCGGCGCGAGCGCGGCGGAGCCCTTCCCACGCGATCTGTTGAGCGTCGCGGGGCGCATCACGACCCGAATCTGCAGCGGCGAAGCGTTGGAGTTCCGAAGCGTGGAGCTGACCACCGACCCCGCCAAGTCCGAGCTGCTCTCCTACACGCATGACGCGCCGTTCATCGCCAAAGTGTTCGTGGACATCAAACAACCCGTGCCAGGGATGAATGTCCAAGAGCTGGGCTTCGTTCCCGATCACACGCAGCTGACCTCGGTCGAGTATCTCGCTGGAGGGACCTCGTGGCGGAGACGGTTCGGCATGCCGTCGACCCTCCACGACGTGTGGGGGTTGAAGACCATCGAGGTGGGCCAGGACGGGACCTGGGTTGTCGACGACGGAACCACCAGCGCCCAGGGCAGTGGCTTGACGTGCGATTATACGATCAATGACGCCAGCGCCACCGAGTACCTCGAAGAGCTCTGGCACGCCAAGCCGTGACCGCGCGAGGGTCGACCGGCCGCACCCTCTGCAGGTCGCAGACCTCCGTGGAGGGCCAGAGCGTACGTTGACGACCACGGACCCAACAGCGCGCGGGGCGGTGACTTGACCGCGTGAAAACGGTTGCGTAGCGCGGGTCCGGCTGACTAGTCTGCCGCCTCAGCCCCAAGACGCGGACGTCTCGCTTATGAGAGTTAGGCACATCCTGCTTGCGAGCGCTCTGGCGCTATCGGCGATCGGTTGCCCCGCTTCCGACTCAGCGCCCCCCGACGCCGCGCCAGACACCGCTGCGCCGGATACCGACGGCGACGCTGTTGTGGACTCCAGCCCGGATCTGCCGGAGCCCGACTCCGAGGTGGGTGACGACACCACCACGACCGACGCCACCGACGCGATCGACGCGGTGAGTGACGCGGGGCCAGACCAGGTCGCCGATGACGGCCCGCCCGACGTCGCCCCTGAGGTCACCCC
>JAAZYN010001035.1 GCA_014239625.1 Myxococcales bacterium
CCTCCCGTAACCGCTGCTGACCGTACGCATGACTTGAGGAGCCCAGGCCAGGCGCCTCGGTCACTCTTGGCGCCCGCCGGGTGATGTTCCGCGTGGTTCGGCCTGTGGAATCGTTCGACCGCGACGCGCCTCCGGTTACCAGGATCTTCCCATCGGTGTATGCTCCTCGCCGTGAATAGCCTACCCATGCGCTTTTTGTCTCGGATTGGCTTCGGCCTGGTCCTCACGCTCACACTTGGTGGTCCTGCGGCGGCGCAGGTGTCAGAGCTGAACACGTCGTTTCAGTCGGAGCACTTCGAGCCGGCCGCCAACCAGGGCTTGAACATGCTCAGCGTGACGACCTCACGCCTGTTGCCGAGCTTGATGCCGTCCGCCGGGTTGTTCCTTCACTACGCCAAGGACCCGTTGGTCCTGTACCGGCAGGACGCTGATGGAAATGAATCCGTCGCTCCAAACGGTCGGCTCATCGAGCATCAGGTGATGGCGGAGCTGTGGTTGTCGCTCGGGGTCGTCGACTGGCTCAACTTCAACCTGAACATCCCGGCCACGCTGCACATGTCAGGTGCTGCTGACCTGGGTGACTTCGACAGCGGCAAAGCGGGCGTCGGTATCAGCGGGGCGGCGATGGGAGATATCCGTTTCTCCACCAAGCTGCGGTTCGTGAACCCAGAATGGACAGGCGGCTTCGGGATGGCGTTGGTCGCCGAGCTCTGGTTTCCCAGCGGCGACACCGACTCGTGGCGCGGTGACGGCTCGGTGCGCTTTGCGCCCAAGCTGGTGATGGACTATCGGACCGCCGGCGGGTTCGGCATCGCGGTGAACTTCGGGTATCAACTTCGCCCCAGGCAGGCAGGCCTCAATATCGTCAGTGATGACGTCTTGCGCTGGGCGGTCGGCGTGGAGATTCCGACGGTCAAAGAGATGCAGATCGTGCTGACCGGCTTCGGCAATATTCAACTCGACAGTGACGTGAACCCTTACACCTCGGCCGAACAGAGCACCCATCGCAACACCCCGATCGACCTGGTGGCTGCGTTTCAGTTCCGGTTGCCCGCCGAGCTGGTGATGCAGCTCGGCGGTGGGCTGGGGTTGATGCGCGCGGCGGGCTCGCCGGAGGCTCGGGCGTTGCTGTCGTTTGGCTACACGCCGGACCCACAAGACACCGACAAGGATGGGTTGCGGGATGCGAATGACGCGTGTCCGAACAAGCCCGAGGACAAAGACGACTACCAGGATGAGGACGGGTGTCCGGAGCCGGACAATGACGGCGACGGGATCCTGGACGTGTCCGACAAGTGCCCGATGGTCAAAGAAGACAAGGATGGCTTCGAGGACGCCGACGGTTGCCCAGAGGGCGACAATGACAAGGACGGGATCCTCGACACCGCCGACACCTGTCCAAACTCGCCCGAGGACATGGACAACTTCGAGGACAAAGACGGCTGCCCCGACGAGGACAACGACAAGGACGGCGTGCTCGACGCCAGCGACAAGTGCCCGAACACGCCGGAAGACAAGGACGGGTTCGAAGACGCGGACGGTTGTCCCGAGGCCGACAACGACAAAGACGGAATCCCGGACACGCGCGATCGCTGCCCGAATGTGGCGGAGACCAAGAACGGATATCAGGACCTGGACGGCTGCCCGGACACCAAGCCCAAGCCCAAGCCCAAGCCGAAGCCGAAGCCGAAGCCGAAGCCGAAGCCGAAGCCGAAGCCGAAGCCGAAGCCGAAGCCGAAGCCGAAGCCGAAGCCGAAGCCGAAGCCGAAG
>JAAZYN010001036.1 GCA_014239625.1 Myxococcales bacterium
ACCGCGCCGGCGCCGCTGACGAACTGGCTGCAGTCGGCGAGATGGAGGGGCGGCGACAGCACCTTGGAGTTGACAACGTCGTCTACGCTCAGCTCCTTGTCGCGGAAGACCGCCCGCGGATGGGCATGGGCATGCTCGCGCAGCCGCACTGCAGCCCACGCCATGTCTTCGCGGGTCGCCCCGGTCTCGTACAGGTAGCGCTGAGCGCTCATCCCGTAGTAGGGGATCGGGGCGCCGAGTCCGTAGGGGCCGTCCCAGGCGCCGTAAAGCGACACTTGGCGGATCACCGTGCGGTCCAGAAACGACGTCAGCTCCTCGCCGCGCTCCGGCGTGCTCGGATAGCGCTGGTCGATGCCTACCGCCACGGCCACGTCGCAGCGTCCGGATTGGACCTCGTAGATCGCCCAACGCAGGGCGAGCGCGCTGGAACAGCCGCCGTTTTCGAGACACGTCAGGGACTTCAGGTTCATGCCCAGGTGCGCCCCGAGGCGCGACACGAACATCACCGTGGGGTGCGAGGCCATACCGGGCGGGGTGATCGCCAACCCCTCCACGCAGTCACGGGGCAGGCCGGCGTCCGCCAACGCCGCGGCCATCGTCTCTCGCACGAGATCGAAGCTGTCCTGGCTCTTCAGCTTGGTCAGCTCGCTCATCGCGCCGCCGCTGAGGTACACGTCCCTCATGGTGACTCTCCTTTCAGGCTCGGCTCCCCTCACCGCTGGAGGGGCACGGTGGTGCGGTCAACGCGGGGCTGCTCAACCTGCTGCTGCCTCGGCGGTTGGGGTGGCATGTGTTGCCATGACATGGGGGCGGCGTCCCGGTCGCACGCCCTCCCTGGGCCCTGCGCGCGAGGTCTGCGGCCCACGGCACCCGCCGCGGGCCACAACAACGCCGCGGGCGGTCCGTCCAAGGCGCGTGACCGGGGCCTGCGCCGTCATGTGGACGGGCGTGACGCCGGCCCGTGGGGGGCCGCGCGAGCGCGCGAGGCGTGTAAATCGGGGTCACTGGATGTCCACCAGGACGTTTTTTACCTGCGTGTAGCCGTCGAGCGCCTGGCGACCGCCCTCTCGACCCCAGCCGCTCTTCTTGAAGCCGCCGAACGGCGCCTGGGTAGGCAACATCCCGTAGGTGTTGACCCACACGGTGCCCGCCCGGACCCCGTTTGCCACGCGGTGGGCCCGCGCCAGGTCGGCCGTCCACACCCCCGCCGCGAGGCCATATTCGGTGTCGTTGGCCAGCGCCACCGCCTCGCGCTCGGTGTCGAAGGGCGTCACGCAGAGCACCGGGCCAAAGATCTCGTCGCGCCACACGCTCATCTCGGGAGTGACCTCGGCGAACACGTGCGGCCCGATGAAGAACCCGGCGTCGGCGACCTTCGAGGGTGTCCGCCCCTCCAGCGCGAGCCTGGCGCCCTCGGCTCTGCCCGCCTCGATGAAGCTCTGCACTCGGTCGCGCTGGCCTCCGCTGATGAGCGGCCCGATCATCGTCGAGCCGTCGACCGGGTCACCGATTTTGAGGCCCTTCGCCATCCCGATGACCCGCTTGAGCATCGACTCGTACACCGGCCGCTCCACCAACAGCCGGGTCCCGGCTGCGCACGCCTGGCCGGTCAGTCCGAACACCCCCATGGTCGACAACATGGTCGCCTTGGTCAGGTTGGCGTCGGCGAAGATGATGTTCGGGCTCTTTCCGCCCAGCTCCAACAAGCTCGGCTTCAACCGCCGCGCGGTGGAGCCGAGGATCTGCTGGGCGATACCCCCGCCCCCGGT
>JAAZYN010001037.1 GCA_014239625.1 Myxococcales bacterium
GCGCAAGGGCGGCGGCGGCAAGGGCGACGCGGTCTCGGCGCGGGCCATGTTCGAGTCCACCTGTCGCACCGGGGTCTTGCTGGAGGCGTGTCTGCTGCTGGGGGAGATGCTGTTGTCCGGGGAAGGCGGCCCAAAGCGGCCCGCCAAGGCCCTCGCGCAGTTCCAGCGTGCCTGTGACGACGGCCTCCCCGGTGGGTGCTACAACGCCGGTCGGTATTGGAAGAGCGGGTTTGGTGGGGTGGTCGACCTCGCGAAGGCTCGCGGGCAGTTCGACAAGGCCTGTCAGCGGAAGATCTCTGGCGCCTGCGTGACCTTGGGGCGGATGGCGTTCGATGGCCGAGGTGGAGCCAAAGATCCGTACGAAGCTCGGGGAGCCTACGAGACCGCCTGCGAGCTGGGGCGCACCGACGGGTGCGCGTTGGCCGCCGAGATGGCGGCCAACGGACAAGGAGGGCGCTCCAGCGCCAAGGAGGCGCGAGCGTTCGCGGAGCGAGCCTGCGCCAAAAACAACGTCAGAGCCTGCGCGGTGCTGGCGGAGATGTACGCACGAGGTCTGGGGGGCGACGCCGACCTCGCTCGAGCGGTCAGAGTGGCCCGGGTGGCCTGCGCCGGTGGGATGCGAGGGGCCTGCTTGCTGGAGGCCGGGATGTACTACAGGGGCGAGGGCGTCAGACGGAATTACAAGAAGGCCCGCGCCCGATACCAGGCGACCTGCGAGGCCCCGATTTTTCTCGGCTGCTCTCGGCTCGCGCTGATGATGGCGCGCGGTGAGGGAGGCAAAAAGAATCTAGAGCGTGCGCGCGTGTTGCTGCGAGCGGCGTGTAAGCGGGGGGAGCGTCCGGCCTGCAAGGTGTTGCGAACGTTTGGGCGCTCGGGGGCGGGAGCGCCGCCCGCCGTCGCCGAGTACGAAGCTGATCTGATCCGCTCGGACTCGCTGACGGCTGGAGGGGCCGCGGCGCCTGTGAAGAAAGAGAGCGCTCCAGCGTCCCCACGGGCGCCGAGCGGCACGCCGCCGGCCAGGGACTCGATTCCGCCCGACGGTGCGTGATACACCCAGGGTAGATGATCGCTCGATACGCATTCGTTCGCCTCGACGAACGCCACCGTGGCGCGGCCGCCCTCGAGGTCGCTGAGGTTGCTCAGGCCAGCCTGGCGTCGTTGCCGCAGGTCCGGGGCGTGCAGGTCGGGGTCCCGGCCGACGACCACAGCGCCAAGGGTTGGGACCTGAGTATCGCGCTCACCTTCGACACCCTCGAGGCGCTGGAGGACGTTCGCGCGCATCCGGATTACCGGGCGTACGCCGACGGCTACCTGGCCCCACGAACACACGTCATCAAAGCGTGGAACTTCGACCTTGGCTGAGACACCCCTCACGATCGCGGAGCTGCCGCACACCCAACGGGTTCTAACCTCCATCGAGGCGCTCCTGACACGCAGCGAGGTGCCTCCAGAGGCGATGGGAGTCGTCGGCCTCGGGGCGCTCACGTCGGTCGATCAGATGCGGTCGTTTTTGGCGGGCCGGCTGGCGTCTCGATGGCTCGAGGCCCCGATCGCCGAGGAGCGCGCCGACATCGACGCCGCGTGGGCGCCGATCATCACCGAAGCGACCCTGTCCGGCCCCCTCGATGGGGGCGCCCCCCCTCACCGGACGTGGCTGCGCAGCGCTCTGGCGGCGCATTTGACGTGCGGCCGACTGCCCGATGTCTTCGTGCCCTCGTCGACCTACACGTCACGTCGCACCCTGGACGCTTTTCGATTGGTCCAGGTG
>JAAZYN010001038.1 GCA_014239625.1 Myxococcales bacterium
GGTCGTGTACTCCACCGCACCCAGCACCCGCCCCTCGAGCCACGCCTCGATGTCGTGTCGCAGGGCGTCGACCGATCTGTAGCGTCTGTCCATCCACGGGGCCATCGCCCGCCCGACCACCGCCGCCAGCTCCCACGGCACGTCGGCCGGCAGCGGGTCCGGGGACGCGGTGAGCACCTCGTGCAGCACGTCCCACGGCGTGTCCCCGTCGAATGGCGGCCGGTCGGCCAGGATCTGGTAGAGCACGGCGCCCAGCGAGTACACGTCGCTTCTCGCGTCGAGCCTGTCGATCTCGCCTGTGGCCTGCTCGGGCGGCATGTACTGCGGCGTACCGCAGACCGTGCCGTCGAGCGTCTTCGGTGGCCCACCGGCGCCCGCCATCTCGGAAAATCGACTGGCCCCGACCTCCAGCTTCAGCCCGTCGGCGGCCGGGTCCTCCTGCCCGAGCACCCTGGCCAGCCCCCAGTCCATCACCTGCACCTCGCCGAACTGGCCGACCATGATGTTGGCCGGCTTGAGGTCCCGGTGGATCACCCCCTTGTCGTGGGCAAACGACATCGCGTCGCAGACCTTGAGCAGGATCTGCAGATACTCGAACAGCGTCCTGTCCTCACCGCAGCCGCTGAGAGCCAGCAGCGCCGCCAGGTCCTGCCCCTCGACCCGCTTCATCGTGAAGTAGATCTGGTTGTCGGCGGTCATGCCCAGCTCGTGCATCGGCACGATGTTGGGGTGTTCGAGCTGACCGGTGACCTGCGCCTCGCGGATGAACTTGGCCAGCGCGGGCCTGTTCGCGGCGCCCTTGATCACCTTGGCCGCGATCTCGCGGCCGATGTCGCCATCGCGCACCTGCAGCACCTCGCCCATCCCACCTTCGCCGAGGTGGCCCGTGACCGGGTAACGGCCCAGCTTTGGGCCGCTCGGTGTCGTGGAGCCGAAAGCCTGGGGCACGGAGGGAGCATCCGCTTGCGTGATGGTCAGCCCGAGCTGGTCGACCATCTCACGCAGCGTCTGCGCATTGCTGGGTCCCGGCCTGTCTTCCGGCATCGCACACATCATACCGAATTCGTGGTCGCTGCAGGGGCAGCCCTGGTGAGGCGGGGCCTGCCGACAACCAGGCGCATGTACTCGCATCGGATCCGGCACGGCGCGGGTCGTACCGAGGGTGGGAAGGTGTCGCGTTCCGTGTTCCAGGTGGGGAGCCACGAAAGTAAATGAATCAACTCACGGGCCGCCGTTCTGGCGGCCTGTCGTGCCTTGGGTTGCCTGCCGGGGCTGCTGACCTTCGAACAGGAGGCGAAGCTCGTCGCGCTGGGAATACTCGAGTAGGGTCAGCGACACCACGGAGCTGTTGTGCGAACGGGAGTCGCTGGATGCAGGTCGCCGCGTTCAGTGGCGAGCTCGGGGAGCCAGCCTGGCCACAGGGCGCGAAGATCACATCGCGCTGGCTGCTCGAGCGCATGAGGTCCACCCGTCCTTTCCCTGAGATCGGTTTGAGGTCGCCCATACCAGTCGTGGTCAGAACATCAACCGGGAAGTGGTGAAGTGGTAATCGAGTAGCTCAGTGGATACCCCTGGCGGGCCGCACGCCGAGGTAGTGGAAGCGCGTCGATGGCGAGTTGCGGAAGCGTCTGGCCGACCGCGCGAATAACGCGATGTTGTACCAGCTGCCGCCTCGGAAGATGCGGCCGCCTCGGTACGCGTCTTCTGGATAAGTGCGCCAGCCTTCCGGAGGTTTGGCGCTGAGTTGCTCGTAGGCGTTTTCCAC
>JAAZYN010001039.1 GCA_014239625.1 Myxococcales bacterium
CGGCGGCCTATCTGGACATGCCGTTGGCGTAGGGGAGCCTCCAGGTGTTCGGCGCTCACGCCGAGGCTGGCTATGTCATCAACGGGATGTATGGCGTGACCCTGCGCTATGCCCGGGTCGACGAGATGGAGCCCGGTGGGGCCTCTATGCAGGAGATCGGCGGCGGACTCTCGCTCTACGCGTTCGGTCACAAGATGAAGTGGCAGACCGACGCCTACGGCCTCATCGACTCGACGCCAGGCGGCCCCGGCCAGACCTCGTACCTCGTCCGCACCCAGCTCCAGCTCGGTTTCTAAACCAGAGGTCTGTCCAGACTCCGGACCACGGCATCGTTGCCGCCAAAAAATGTCACGCCCGATCGCTCGTGTGGGCGCACAACAACAGGGAGTTATCGAGATGGAAAACGATCCACGCGTGCCTGCGGCCACGGTCCGCATGTTGGCGGTGGTGACCCTCACGTTCACCTCCGGGTGCGGCAAGAGTGGCGGCACGGCCGCTGGCGAGACCATCAAAATAGACGGCTCCAGCACGGTCTACCCGATCACCGAGGCGGTCGCAGAAGAGTTCATGAAGGCAGGTAAGGCGAGGGTCACCATCGGAGTCAGTGGGACCGGTGGGGGGGCAAGAAGTTCTGTGGAGGTGAGGCGGTCATCACCGGCGCCTCCCGACCCATCAAGCCCTCCGAAGTGAAGCTCTGCGAGAAGAACGCCGTCGACTACATCGAGCTACCGGCCGCTTACGACGCTCGCGCGGCGGTCAAAGCGTTCATCGACTTCTTTCGCGTGGTGTTACCGGCGGCTCTGTCCGGCATCATGGCGTCCATCGTCCTGGCGGTGTCACGTGCCGTTGGTGAGACGATGATCGTCGCCATCGCTGCGGGCCAAGAGCCTCGCCTCACGCTCGATCCCACGGTCCCGGTGGAGGCGATGACCGCCTTTATCGTGCAGGTCTCCATGGGAGACACTCCCACCGGCACCCTCGAGTACCGCACCCTTTTTGCCGTCGGTATCTCTCTGTTCTTGCTCACGTTCGTGATGAACATCATCAGCCAGCGGCTCGCCCGACGGCTGCGGCAGGCGCATTGATATGGGGCAGGCTCCAGAGCGTATGGGCGACGAGCGGCCACGCCATGGAGACCGCCCTGCCGCTGGCGGCCTTAACACACGGCGTCGCGCCTTTCGGGAGCCCGATCTCCAGCTCGACTCGTCGAAAAGCCGCCTGGCCGAGCGCGCCTTCGTCATCGTCTGTCTGAGTGCGGTTGCCCTGCCGCTGATCATCCTAGCGGGCCTGGTCATCGATGTGGTCGGCGACGCTGCCGGGCGTCTCGGGTGGGACTTCATCACCGGTATGCCCTCGCGGCGCGCCGCGAGTGCCGGGATCCTCCCGGCCCTGGCGGGCAGCCTCTACCTGATTGTGCTGACCGCGCTCTTTGCTCTGCCCTTGGGTGTGGGGGCCGCCCTGTACTTGGAGGAGTACCGCGGCCGCAGTCGTTGGGGAGCTTTCATCGAGGTCAACATCGCCAATCTGGCTGGGGTGCCCTCGGTCATATACGGCCTGCTGGGGCTGGGGCTGTTCGTTCGCTTCATGGGGCTCGAGCGCAGCTTGCTCGCGGGGGCCTTGACCCTGGCGCTGTTGGTGATGCCCATGATCATCATGGCGACCCGCGAAGCGCTGCGCACCGTCCCATCGAGCTATCGGGCGGCGGCGCTGGCGCTCGGTGCCACGCGCTGGCAGACGGTGCGCCATGTCGTGTTGCCGGCGGC
>JAAZYN010000103.1 GCA_014239625.1 Myxococcales bacterium
GTCCCCAAAAGAGCTCTCAGCCTCACGTCGGGCGCCGTCGATGCTCGCCTCGAGGTCTTCAGCCCGGCCGACCACCCGCATCCCCTTACCGCCTCCCCCCGCGGACGCTTTGATCAACACCGGCAGGCCGATCTGCCTCGCCTCGTGGATCAGCGTCGCGGTGTCTTGAGCACCATCGTAGCCCGGGATGACAGGCACGCCATGCCGCCGCATCTAGGCCTTGGCCTCGATCTTCGAGCCCATCGCGGCGATGGCCTCTGGAGACGGCCCTACGAAGGTGATCCCCGCGGCCGCACAAGCTCGCGCGAAGCCTGCGTTTTCAGCGAGGAACCCGTACCCCGGGTGGATGGCGCCGGCGCCGGTGACCTTGGCGGCCTCGATGATCCGCTCGGCGACGAGGTAGCTCTCCGCCGCTGGCGCAGCCCCGATCCACACCGCCTCATCGGCCTCCAGCACGTGCCGCGCCGTCCGATCAGCGTCGCTGTATACCGCCACCGTCGCAAAGCCCATCGCCTTGCAGCTGCGGAGAATTCGGCGCGCGATCTCGCCGCGGTTGGCCACCAAGACCTTGTCGAAGTATGTCGCTGTCATGCTCGCCAACAGATGCTCGGGTGAGAAGTTCGTTGAAAGTGTCCGCCAGCGGTTTGCTTCGTACCGAGGCGCGAGAGTGAAGGGCGGGCTGGGCTCAATTCGAACTCTCGAGCACGGCCGGCGCGGGCCCTACAAGCCAAGATGACACCGACCTGGGCTCCGCTCGGGACACTAGCGCCCCGCTCGGAAGGTGGGCGCCGTCACATCCGCCGCGGTGTGGTCCCTGCCAAAGCGCGAGGGCGAAGGGCGGGCGGAGGTCAATCCAAGCCCGAACGACCCGGGCAGGGGACAAACACGCGAGGAGGTGTGAGGCGGAGTGTTCATTCAGGGCGCTAATGTCGAAACACGCCCCACTCCACGGTCGGCTCCACCGTGCGCGTGAGCGCGCAGCTGAGCCCGATGCCGAGGGCGTCGCGTGTGTCCCGAGGATCGATGATGCCGTCATCCCAGACCTGGGACGTCGCAAACAACGCCGTCGACTCCTTGTCGATCTGACCTTTGAGCATCTTCTTCATGGTCTCCAGAGCCCGCTCGTCGACCTGTTCACCCCGCTTGTCCGCAGCCTGGCGCCGGATGATGTCGAGCACGCCGGCGAGCTGCTCGCCCCCCATGACCGCGATCTTGTGATTGGGCCAGGTGAAGATGAAGCGCGGGTCATACGACCGGCCCGCCATCCCGTAATTTCCTGCACCATAGCTGGCACCGGTCATGACGGTGAAGATGGGCACCGTGCTGTTTGAGACGGCGTTGATGAGCTTCGCGCCGTTTTTGATGATCCCGCCCTCTTCATAGCTCCGGCCGACCATGAAACCGGTGATGTTCTGAAAGAACAACAGCGGGATCCCGCGCTGATTGCAAAGCTGGATGAACTGAGCGCCCTTATTGGCGCTCTCGCTGAACAAGATCCCGTTGTTGGCGAGGATCCCGACCAGAAACCCGTGCAAATAAGCCCAACCGCAGACCAGGGTCTTGCCATACTCGCGCTTGAACTCCTCGAACTCCGACCCGTCGACCACGCGGGCGATCACCTCGCGCTGATCGAAGGGGACCTTGATGTCCGCTGATACCGCCCCCAACAGCTCGTCTGGATCGTAAAGTGGAGGACGGACATCGCGGCGCTGAAGCTCTCCGCGTTTGGTCCAGTTCATCCTGGACACGATCTCGCGTGCGAGCGCGATGGCGTCGGACTCATCGACCGCCAGATAGTCGCTCACCCCCGAGATCCGCGAGTGCATCGCGGCGCCGCCCAGGCTCTCGTGATCACTCACCTCGCCGGTCGCCATCTTTACCAGCGGCGGGCCCGCGAGGTAGACCTTGGCGGCTTGGTCGACCATCACCACGTAGTCGCTCATTCCGGGCAGATAGGCGCCGCCTGCCGTGGAGCTGCCGAAGACCACCGTGATCGACGGGATGCGCTCTTTGGAGCGGCGGGTGATGTGTTTGAAGGAGGCGCCGCCGGGGACGAAGATCTTCGACTGGTTGGGCAGGTCGGCGCCGGCGGACTCGATGAAACTGAGCACCGGCAGCCCGTTGTTGATGGCGATCTCGCCCAGGCGAAAACTCTTACGCAGCGCGTACTCATTGACAGCGCCGCCCTTCATCGTGGCTTCGCTGGCGGTGACGAGGCACTCCACGCCGCTGACGACGCCAACGCCGCCCACCACCCCGGCGCCTGTACCTACGGATCGCACGGTGTGGCCTGCGAGAGGGCACAGCTCGAGAAAGTAGCTGTCGTCGTCGAGGACCATCTCGATCCGCTCCCGCGGAAGCAGCTTGCCCTTGTTGACGTGACGGCTGATGTATTTCTCACCGCCGCCCTCGCGAGCCTTGATGAGCGCCTGATTCAGTGAATCCACCATCGACGACATCTGCGCGTAGTTGGAGCGGTAGATGTCGGACTTGGTGTTGAGCCGGGAACGAATACGTCTCATGTGGATCTTGAACACCGGGAAGGAAGGTGTGTCAAACCTAAAAGTAACGACTTTACGCAAACACAAAGCGCTCTCTAAAGCGTCCAAAACGTTGGCAAAGGCCTGTTTCCACCGTAAGTTGCGGGGTACTGGCACATCGTGACATGAAGGGGTTGCTGCACATGACTCGCCACATCCTGACGGCCGCGCTGTCCCTGCTGCTGGCGGTGCCAGTGGCACACGCCAAGCCCAAAAAGAAAAAGACCACTTACGCCAAGCTCAAGGTCGAAGATGTGGCCCCCGAGCTGGCGGGCATAAAGTTCGGGCGCGACGAAACCGCAGCGATGAAGTGGGTGACGAGGCGCTTTCAGCATCACTACGATCCCACCATCGCCAGGAGCCAGGGCGTCGACAAGCAACGCTGGATCGACAAGGTGAGTCGCGACGCACAGGCCGCGCAGAAGGCGGCCATCGACTACAAGGGCGGCAAGACCGGCTTCGAGACGTCGATCGTGGGTAAGGACTTCGGTCGCGTCAAAGGCGAGCGAATGATCATCGCCAAGGTCGGCAAGACCAGGCACTACCTGCTGTTCTACGAGGGGTTGCTCTGGCGTTATGCGGTGACCTTGGCGTCCACCGGCACCTTCAACGCAAGGGTCGCCGAGCTCGCCACGAAGATCGGTCCTCCGGCGCTGCAGCGCTCCACACCCCGCCCCTTCGCAGGGTGGCTGTTCAAGACGCTGAGGGTCGAGCTGCGCGATGAACGGATCATGTACAACGGCGACGCCCTGGTCATCACCCACCGAAAACTCGCCAGCAGCATCGCCAAAGCGTTCAAAAAGGCCGGCGGCCGGGCCGCAGCCAAGACCGGCGCCGAAGGGCTCGGCGATGTGTTGGCCGAACCCGAGGAGGGCGACGCGGACACCTCTGCGGCGGATAAGGAGCTCGAGGAATACGAGCGCAAGCGCGGCAAGAAGAAGAAGAAGAAGAAGAAGAAACGGTAGCGACGCTCCTCGCCTACCACGCGACCGACCGACACGGGTCACGGCGCCTGCCGGCTCCCCGATAAGGTCACGCGTGTCCGCATGGGGCCGCGACCAGAGAGGGCCCCGCGTCACGGACGTGACAGCAGCCGCACCAAGGGCCGGAAGCCCTCACGGCGACAGCCCTCAGGTGAACGCGCCGAGGAGGTGATCTGCGACGACGCCGCGCGCCGTATACGAGAGGATCTGTTCGGTCAGGACCGCCGGATCGACGGCGGAGCCCGGGTCCAGGATGTGTCGCCCCGCCATCTGCTTGAACGCACCCAGGATGCCACTGCTGACCATGGCGGAGTCGAGCTCTCGGACCAGGCCGACGCGGATCCCCAGCTCCAGCGCCTTGGAGATGTAATGCTCGATGTCACCCTCGAAGCGCTGCAGCGCCTCACGTACCTGCGGATCGCTGCTCGCCCCGGCGCGCAAGATGACCTTCGTAAGCTCGCGGTTGTCGTACAGCGTCCGGACGATCCGACGCACCGTCTCGCGCAGCTGGTCGACGATGGGAGGCTTGTTCGGTCGGGTGTCGACCCCCACGACGTTGTCGCGGAGATGTCCGAAGAGCTCTCCGAGCAACTCGAGAAAGATGGACTCCTTGCTCTCGAAATAGAGATAGAACGTGCCACGCGCGACGCCCGCGGTGCTGATAATGTCGCTGACGCTGGTCCGATGAAACCCTTTGTCGCCAAAGAGGTTAAGCGCGGTACGCATGATATGCGCCCGTCGGAGCCGACGCTTCTCGTTGGCGCGCGCCGTGCGTCCATCAGAGGCTTGTAGCGTCTTAGCGACCATGGCTCACCTCTGCTGCGGCCAGGCGTTGGCGCCAGTACGCGTCGACCCGCGCGCTGACCTCCTTACGACACTCGTGCGCCACTCGCGTGACGCCCTCATCGTCCATCCCCGCGGTGGGGATCGGCGCGCCTACGTGCACGGTGATCAGCTGCCCGCTGCGCATGAGACGGCTGCCCTTGCGCATGACCTCGTACATCCCCGTGACCGCCACGGGCACCACCGGGATCTGGAGGTCGCGGGCGATGAAAAATACGCCCCGCCGAAACCGTCCGACCCTTCCCGTGAGCGTCCGGGTGCCCTCCGGGAAAGCCAGAATAGAGTGCCCCGCGGCGAGCTCGGCGCGCATGTTGGCCATGATCGCCGGCGTCTGCCCCTGAGACCCCCGCCGCACCGGGATGGTGCCGCGGCTGCGCATGAACCACCCGTAAACGGGATACTTGAAGTGCTCTTCGAGCTCGAGCCCCTGCTTGAAGTGTGGGGTCGCGTCGTAGAGCGTGACGTGGTCGAAGTGATTGGTGTGGTTCTGACAGAACATGTACGTCCCGTCGGGGTCCACGTCGGGATGGACCACGCAGCGCCAACGCGCCCCCGCCAGCGCGACCTGAGCGCGACAGTAAAACCGATTGAGCCACTCCATGCGGTCCGCCGGGATCACCGATCCCAGCGCCGCCATCGCGCCCATGGTGCCGCCCATGAAGGACAAACCCAGGCTCCATAGCCCCACCGAGCGCCAGCGCTCAGCGGCCGTCGGCGAACGCCCGACCCACTCGGCGATAGCCGCCTCGAGCTCCGGATCCGCCAGCTCGTCGACCGGCGCGCCGGCGTCACCGTCGTTGAGGGCATGCAGCGTGGAGTTCACGCGATCACCTCCACAGCGCGGGGGATCACCTCGAGCGATTCGAGGTGCACCCGGAGGACCTCCCCGTCGACCATGGCTTCCAGCGGCTCAGCCGTGGGCTCGAAGGTGACGCGTCGGCCAGTGGTGTGATGAATATCCGGACGGCTCGTGTGCGTACCCCCGTAAATACTCGGAAAGGCGCGCACGAGCGTCATGGCCGACATCGGATCGACCCGCACGATGTCCATCAAGCCGTCGTTCACGCTGGCACCCGGCGCCATATTCATGGTGCCGCCGGTGAACCCGCTGTTGGAGAACGCGAGGAACGTGCACCGACGTTTGTCCTGGATCCCGTCCACCGCGATGTTGAGGATGGGCCGCTGCATCGAAAACAGGCTCGCGACCACGCTGACCGCATAACCAGCGGCTCCAAGGCCCTTGAAGCGTTCGTTTGTCAACGCGCAGACCTGGGCTGGAAACCCCACCGCCAACAGGTTGATGAAGTAAAACTCACCGCCCCGGTGAACACCCTTGATGATATCGCAGCTCCGGCGCTTGCCCTCGACGAGGGCGTGCAGCGCCGCCCGCTCCTCGGTGATGCTGAAGTCGCGCAAGAACGAATTGCCCGTACCGAGCGGCAGCTGCCCGATCGCGACCGGCTCGACGTCGCCCTCAGGCCGCGGGAAGATGCCGTTGAGCATCTCATACGTCGTCCCATCTCCACCTACCGAGAGGAAACGGCGATATCCATCACGATACCCCTGGCTAGCAAGCTCGATGGCGTGGCCCGGAGCCTCGGTAAAACGCACGTCGAGCTTTACCCCACGTCGCCGCAGCTCCGCCAGCGCACCGGGGGCGCGATGCGCGGCGCGACCTCCGCCAGCATTGCCGTTGACGATGGTGAGCGCCGGAGCGGCCCCCGCAGCCGGTGTAATCCCTCGCGGGTTGGCCGTAATCGCGCTGTCTGGTTGGAAGCGCATCTGGGAGTTCTTGGGACGAGCTATCGCCATGGTTCGAGCTATTCAGATACCGGGTTGATTAAAGTGGCACGACCGCGTCGCGCCCTTGATGCTGACGCACTGCCGCCGCCAGCTCATGCCGTTTGACTTTCATCGAGGCCGTGCGCGGGAAGTCGTCACCCCACCAGACAACCCCGCTGATGCGTTTGAAATCCGGCAGGGTCCGGTTCTTCTCTCGGAGCTTCGCCAGGGCCGTCCCGGTCTTGGCTTGGCGCGCGCGCGCGACGGCCACGAGTTGTTCTCCGGTCAGCCCCTCACGAGGCCATATGTAGTCCGCTGCAAACACCGCGAGCTCGTCGACCGGGACCTCTACGAAGGCACCCTCGATGTCCTCGGGGTAAATGTTCTTGCCGCCCTCGGTGACGATCATGTTCTTGCTGCGGCCGACCAGATGGAGGTGCCCAGCCGCGTCGACCCAGCCCCGATCGCCGGTGCGAAACCAGTCCCCGTCGAAACTCTGGGCGGTGAGCTCGGGGTCGTCCAGATAGCCTTGCATGACCGTCCGGCCTCTAATCTGCACCTCTCCGACGCCGCGGTCGTCATCGCTCGGAGAGACGATGCGGATCTCCACGCCGGGCACGGGAGTGCCCACCGTATCCCCGCGGAAGGGATGCAGCGTGTTGACGGTGGCGACGGTGCAGACCTCCGTGAGCCCATAGCCGATGACCACAGGGATGCCGAGTTTGTAGAAGAACTCGGCGCGGTCGCGGTCGACGAAGGCGCCGCCGCAAAACAGGTACTGAAGCTCACCGCCGAAGGCAGCGTGGACGCTGCCCAGCAACCGCTTGGACAGTGCGCGGTTCGGTTTCTTGCGGGTGAGCTCCAGGTTGATGGTCGCCAGGCCGTTCATCAGGGAGCGGTAAAACGGCGGCACCGCGTCGAGCTTCTCCTTGAGTTTGCGCTCGAACGCCTCGAGCACCAGGGGGACCAGCGCCATGTGCGTGATCTTGAGTCGCTTCATCGTGTCGACGATGAACTCCGGGCGCAGCGTGCGCTGATGCACGATGGTGGCACCGCACGCCATCGGTCCGATAAAGCCCACCATGAAGTCGATGGCGTGGTTGGTCGGTAAGATCGAGAAATAGCGTGTGGTCTCGTCCATCGGGAACAAGGTCAGCAGCGCCTGATATTGGTTGAGGTAGCTGTCATGGCTCAGCATGCAGCCTTTGGGGCGCCCGCCAGTCCCGGACGAATACACGATGGTCGCCGTATCGTGTCGCTTGCGCGGCACGAAGTCGGGGTCTGTGGCTGACGGATCGGCGGGTTGCTCCGGCCAGTTCTCGGCGTTCTCGAGAGTCTCCCCGACCGGCACCCCGGCGACCAACCTCAACCTGGCCGGGATATCTACCCAGGCGAGCCCGAGCCACGACGGATACTCGGTAATGAGCACCTCGGCCCCGCAGTGACGGAGCAGGTTACCCTGCTCCTGTGCGCTCAGCTTGTAGTCCACGGGCACCAACACAGCGCCGCAGTAGAACGCGGCGTATGCGCTGATGAGCCACGCCGGCTGATTGCTCATGACGATGGCCACGCGCGTCCCCGACGTGACGCCGGCGTCCGCCAAGCGAGCCGCCACCACCATAGCGGAGCGCTTGAAGTCACTGTACGTCAGCTCGCCCTTGACCTTCTTCCGGCTGACCTCGACCAGCGCACGGTGTGACTTGAATTGCACCAACGCATCGCGCAGCAGCTCGCCCAGGCTCTCGTATCGGTCCGGATGGATCATCGCCCTACAATCTCCTCCGGATGACCTCGGCCAGCTCCTCGAAGGTCTTCACCCCCTGGAGCTCGTAGTCGGGCACCTCCACATCGAACTCCTCTTCGAGCTGCGTCAGCAGGTCCATGGCCTGCAGGCTGTCGATGCCTAGCACCTCGAAGAAATCGTCACGCGGGCTCAACAGGCTCTCGGCCTTGCCAAACTTGGTCGCCGCCAACGACATCAGGGTCTTTACGGTCTGGTCAGCCATGGTCAAGCCCCCCCCGCGACGCGCGGCAGATACGGCATCGCGTCGTTGCCGTCGCGGGACACGAAATCCGAGAGCGCCTCGGCGACAACCGGACGAACGATCATGTCCAAAAAGGTCTCCCTCTCGAGCGCGAGCTGCGCGTCCACGGTACGTTTGGTGAAGGCTTTCGCCCGCCGAAACGTCTCGCCGTCGAAGCCGCACGCTTGCTCGGCCACGCGCTGCGCGACCGCCTTGGCCTGCCCCCGAGCGACCACCTGGCTCACCACCCCCAGCTCGCACATCCGCGCCGCTCTGAGGCTCCGCCCCGTGAACAACAGATCCCGGGCCACCGCGTTGCCCACGTCCCTGCTCAAGCGGGGGATGCCGCCAAATCCTGGGATCAACCCGAGGCGCAGCTCCGGGAACCCGAACCGGGCGGACTTGTCAGCGATGATGACGTCGCACAGCAACGCCAGCTCGAAGCCCCCTCCCAAGCAGGCCCCATGGACAGCAGCCACGGTCGTCAGCGGCGCCATGTCGATGCGATCGAAGGCGGCGTGGATGCGTCCGATGAATTCGCCGATACGCGCCCTGACCTCCTGATCGTC
>JAAZYN010001040.1 GCA_014239625.1 Myxococcales bacterium
GCCTCGGCGGCGTCTCACCAGGATGTTCATCCGGCTGCTTATGTCGACGCACCATGTCTGCCGCGTGCGCGCGGTGCCGGCGGGGGCGGCGGGAGGGCGGGACGCACGAGCGCCCGCGGTGATCCCGACTCGCCGTGCGGATCGTCGGGCCGGTGGCTGGTGGCTCCCCGGTTCACCCGGCGTCGTCGGCTGGATTCACCGTGTTCATCGGCGCTGGCGGGCCCGGGCGGTCTCGAGTGGACCACCGGCCGTTGACTCGGGTGGACAAAGACACCCTAAATTGCCTACAAAGAGCCCGGTTCTACTGGGAATAGGGGCATCTTCTTGGCCGCCAACATCATCCTCGCTTCGCAGTCGCCGCGCCGCAAAGAGCTGGTCGAGCGGCTCGGCTTCAACGTCAAGGTCGTCCCCGCCAACATCGACGAGGTGCGGCTCGAAAACGAGAGCCCGGAGAACTTCGTCAAGCGGATGGCGCGCACCAAGACGCTGCACGTCGTCGGCCGCCTCAAGACGACGCTGTACCCGTCTGAAGCGGGGACCGGCGCGGCGGCCGTGCGCTCCGCGCGGTCGGGTGAGGCGCGCTGGGTGATTGGCGCCGACACGGTGGTCGTGCGTGGTGAGGAGGTCCTCGGCAAGCCGAAAGATACGGCTCAGGCGTTCGACATGCTGGCCTCGCTGTCCGCCCGCAAGCACCGGGTGATCACCGGCTTTTGCATCCACGACCTGAAGAAGAACAAAGAGGGCGTCCAGGCGGTGATCACGGATGTGACGTTCAAGAACCTCTCCAAGGTCGAGATCGACAAGTACATCTCCGTCGGTGAGTCCATGGACAAGGCGGGTGCCTACGCCATTCAGGGCGTCGGAGCGTACCTGGTGGACTCGATCGTGGGTAGCTACACCAACGTCGTCGGGCTGCCGCTGTGCCAGGTCGTCGAGATGATGGAGGAGATGGGCGCTCGCGACGTGCTACCCTACTGAGCATGTCCGTCGCCGCACGCATGGCGCGAATTGTCGAGCGCATCGAGGGTGCGGCTCGTGACGCTGGCCGGGATTCAGGCTCGGTGACGCTGCTGGCGGTGAGCAAGCGGCAGCCGGAGGCGCGGGTGGCGGAGGTGATCGCCGCCGGGCAGCGGGACCTCGGCGAGAACCTCGTCCAGGCCTGGGTCGCCCGATCCCGTGCGTGCGCAGAGGCGCGCTGGCATCTGATCGGGCCCGTCCAGTCCAAAAAAGCCAAGCTGGTCTGGACGCACCGGCCAGCGCTGCTCCACACGGTGGACCGCGAGAAGCTGGTGGACGCCCTGGAGCGTCGTCAGGGGTTGGAGCCGGGGGAGGGGATCGCCGCGCTGGTCGAGGTGAACGTGGACGATGAGCCGCAGAAGGCCGGCGTGCGACCGTCGGCCCTGGACGCCCTGGCGGACCGGGTGGCTGCCAGCTCGGCCCTCGACCTGCGGGGGCTCATGTGTATTCCGAGGCGGCCCGCCTCAGGGCAACCGCCGCGCGCCGCGTTCGCCCGCTTGAGGACTCTGGCGGAGGGGGTCGCCGACCGGTTGCCTCCACGCTACGAGTTGTCGATGGGCATGTCCGGCGACTTCGAGGCGGCGATCGCGGAGGGGGCCACCATCGTGCGACTCGGGACGGCCATTTTTGGCCCGCGTGACGCATGAAGAGCGTGGCTTTCGCCGTGGGAGGGGGGGTGCTCGGCCTCCTGGTGGGTTACGCGCTGTGGGGCGGCCCCCCTGCGCCGTCGGCGCCCTCGCCGACCG
>JAAZYN010001041.1 GCA_014239625.1 Myxococcales bacterium
GACTACATCGGCGCGTCCACGCGCGGCGGCAAGGACCCGCTCCGCACGATGATCGCGGCCGTGGAGAAAGACAACCCCGAGCGGCTCGAGCAGCTCGTGCAGCGGATGCTGTCCAAAGACCCCCTCCGCCGGCCCCGGGATGCGGGCGCCGTGGTGTCGGAGCTAGGCGCCCTCGGGTCCGCCGAGGGGGCTTCCTCCGAGCGCCCCGGGAGCGTGACGCGGCCCAACGCGCTGACCACCGACGAGTTGCGTATAGTCAGCGTCGTCGCCGCCGCCGGCCCCGCCCTGGCGGTGACGCGCAAGCTCTCGGTCGCCGATGTCTCCGGCGAGGCCACGCCTGGGGCGCTCACGTCCGAGTTGATGGCGCGCGTGCGTGACACCGTCGCGAGCTACGGAGCGCGCCTGGAGCGGCTCGCGGATGGCACCCTGGTGGCCATGGTCGCCAGCGGCGGGTTGGCCACCGAGCAGGCCGTGTGCGCGGCTCGGTGTGCGCTCGCGATGCGCGAGGTGCGACCCGACGTGCCGATGATCGTCGCTACCGGTCGCACCCAGTCGTCCCGGGCCGGCGCCCAACCCGTGGGTGAGGTCATCGAGCGCGCGGTGGGGGCGCTGTTAGCCACCGCCGCCGGGAGCATTCAGATCGACGACGTGACCGCCGGGCTCCTGCCGCGTCGGTTCGAGGTCAGCTCCGACGGTTCGCGTATGATGTTACGCGGCGAGACCGATCCAATCGTGTCGGTTCGGACCGTCCTCGGTAAACCCACCCCGTGCGTGGGCCGTCGCCGTGAGCTCGCGCGGCTGACGGCGGTCTTCGATGACTGTGTGGATGAGCGCGCGCCCGCTGCGGTGCTCGTTTTGGGCCCCTCGGGTATGGGGAAGACTCGGCTCTGCGTCGAGTTCGTCGAGCGCATGCGTCAACGTCACGGCGCTGACTCGGCGTTCGAGCTGTTGTATGGTCGCGCGGAGTCCTTGGGCGGAGCTGGGGCTTACGCGGTGATCGCTGACGCGTTGCGCCGGTTCGTGGGGGTCCGCCGGAGTGACCCGGTCGAGGTGCAACGCCACCGCGTCATGACCCGGATCGGTCGCCACCTGTTGCCCTCCGCCCGTCGTCGCGTCGTCATGTTCATCGGCGAGGCCATCGGCGTCCCCTTCGCAGACGAGGGCGAGATCGAGCTCGTGGCCGCACGCCGCGACGGTCGCCTCATGGCCGATCAGGTTCGCTCGTCCTTCCTGACGTGGCTGCGCAGCGAGACGCGAGAGCTGCCGTTGATCCTGTTGCTCGAGGACATTCAGTGGGGCGACCGCCCGTCCCTGGGCCTCATCGACGCGGCCCTGAAGTTGGAAGACGCCCCGCTGTTGGTGGTGGCCGCGTCGCGACCGGAGCTCGAGGAGCGCCTGCCCGAGCTCTGGGGAGAGCGCGATCGGACCCGCATAGCCCTGGGCCCGCTGAAGGCCAAAGCCTCGCGCCGACTGGTGGAGCACGTCCTGGGTGACGAGGGGATCTCCGCGGTGGACGTGTCAGAGCTCGTCGCTAGAGCTGACGGGAACGCCTTCTTTCTCGAAGAGCTCATTCGGGCGCAGGCCCAGTCCACCGGTACTCGTGGCGCTACGCCGGACACCGTCCTCGGTATGATCGAGTCGCGCTTGGCGCGCCTCAGGCCTCTGTCGCGGCTCGTGCTGCGAGCCGCCAGCGTCTACGGTGACACCTTCGAGGCGGATGGTGTTCAAGAGCTCTGCGGGATGGCGCTCTCTCCCAAGGGG
>JAAZYN010001042.1 GCA_014239625.1 Myxococcales bacterium
GCGGCCTCGACGGACGTCGCAGGGCCGGGGCCACGGAGCCTGTCAGCGCGGTGAGCTTGCGACCGGGGAACAAGGCCAACGCGACGGGCGTTGGCCTGTTAAGAGCCGGTCCCTTTGTCTTTGCCCTTCCCGAAAACCAGCGCGGTCACCACCACCGCCACACCGGCGATCAGGACCCACTTGAGGATTGCGAAGGCGATACCGATGACGTACTTGAGCAGCAGGAAGACGGCGATAAAAACGACCACCATCCAGAGGATCTTCATCGGGGACGTTGAGCTGCTCTTGGCATCGGACATGGACGCTCCTCCGACGGGGTGTCTGCGTGGTTACGATGGGAGAGATTTAAGCACCTGGAGCGACGATGTCCACACCGACACAGTTCGAGCCTCGAATCTCACCGGCGCCACTTATTTTTTGACACCCCCCCTGGCGACGCCTAGGGTCGCTCTTGATTCAACCGCTTTATCTATGCGGTCCGGGAGGATGCGATGAGTTCCAGAATCGTCGCTGCGACGGCTGTCGCCGCGATAGTGATGCTGGTCCCCTTGACGAGTTCGGCTCAGAGCCGTGAAGACGGAGCCCCCGCGGTCTCTCTGGGAAGCGGCGACAGCGTCCGCGCCTCCGCGGTCGGCACGTCCGCGCTCTTCTTCAACCCCGGCGGCATGCCGCGGGTCAAGCAGTATGCGATTGAGGCGGGCTACAACTTCCTGAACACGCTGGGCGGACACAGCTTTGGCGTCAGCATGGTCGACTCGGCCACCAATGACGCTCTCGCTATGGGGTTTCATTACAACTACATCCTGAGCAAACGGGACGGAAAAGACCGGGATGGCCACAGCCTGCGCGGCGGACTGGGCACGGGCTACGCGACCCAGGACTGGGCGATATACGGCGGCATCGGTGTGCGCTACACCAGCCTCGCGGTCGGAAAGACCGACAACGGCATCAACGCCGAGGTCGACGATATCGAGTTCTTCACCATGGACGCTGGCCTCGTCTTGACGATCAGCGACATGTTTCGCTTGGGCGTCGTTGGCCAGAACCTCATCGACACCAAGTCTCTGCGCGACGCGCCTCGCACGATCGGGGTCGGCGCCGCGGTTCAGGTAGACGCCTTCGAGCTCGGCGTGGACGCCAACGTCGACATCAGCACGGATCTGTCGACGCCCCTGGTCAGCTGGCACTTCGGGGCGCAGTATCTGATCGAGAGCATGGTCGCCGTGCGCCTCGGCTTTGTGTACGACCAAGGGCGCGACGACAAACGCATCGCTGGCGGAGCGAGCTACGTCAGCAAACTGGTGGGGGTTGATCTGGGCTTTCAGCAGTCGCTCGACAACGGCGACGACACCATCTTCAGCCTCGGGGTCCGCGTCTTCTTGCCCTGACCCCCAGCCGCAGCCCGCCCATCGAGGACCCGCGCCCTACCCGGCGCGGGTCTCGTCGTTTCACCGCCGGGCTCCGATACCCGGCGCAGCAGGCGGGCTGGCGAGGCAAATTGCTTGACCTGTCCCGCTCGAGAGTTTATTGGCTGCGGCCCCGAGCGCGTAGCCTAGGAGACAGACGGACATGCTCAAGAACTTCATCTTTACCAGCGAATCGGTCAGCGAAGGCCACCCCGACAAGGTCTCCGACCAGGTCTCCGATGCTATCCTGGACGCATGTCTGGCTCAGGATCCAAGCTCACGTGTCGCCTGCGAGACCCTGTGCAACACCGGGCTGGTAGTGCTCGCCGGTGAGATCACGACCAAGGCGACCTT
>JAAZYN010001043.1 GCA_014239625.1 Myxococcales bacterium
GTTGGTCCGACGACTATAGCTGACCGATATCGGACCGGAAATGCATGCCCGGGAAGCGCACGTGCTCAGTGGCGTCGTAGGCCTTCGCGCGGGCCTGCTCGACGGTGTCCGCGGCGGCCACGATGGTGAACGTGCGGCCCCCCGTGGTCTCCAGCGAGATCTCGTCACGCCAGCGGACACCGTCGTAAAAGAGCCAGAGATCGGGATCCGTCTCGAAGGGACGCCGGTCCAGCGTGATCGGCGCTCCGCGGATCATCGTGGTGGGGTAGCCCTCGCAGACCAGCACCAGGGACACCCGCGGCCGGGGATCGATCACCATGGCCGCCGCCGCTGCGTCCATCCCGTCGCCGGTCCGGGCGGCTTGCAACAGCCGATAGAAGTCCCCGGACAGGGCGGTCAACAGGGTCTGGGTGGCGGGATCACCGAACCGGACGTTGTAATCGATGACGAAGGGCTCCCCCTTGACCAGCATCAGGTCGACGAAGAGCGCCCCGTGAAGCGGCGCGCTGCGCTCGTTCATCTCGTCGAGGGTCGTCTGCAGGACGTCGCGCCGAATCGACTCGACGAACGCCTCGTCGAGCAGCGGCGCCGGCGACACCTGGCCCATGCCGCGGGTCGGGGTGCCGGTGTCCCCATCGTGGAGCCGCGGGTGGTTGAGGACGTTGCCGAGGACGTGCACGTGGGTCCCGTCGCACATGCCGAAGATGGTCACCTCTTGCCCGTCGAGTCGCTCCTCGACCACCAGCTGTTCGCTCTCGAGGCCATAGATGTTGTCGTACATCACCTCCTCGATGGCCTTGTCGCACTCAGCCAGCGCGTGGGTGACGCGAACGCCCTTGTCATAGGCGATGCCATCGGCCTTGAAGACGCGCGCCCAGCGATAACTCTTCGCCATGAAGCTCGCCCGGTCGGCGTTGTTGGCGATGGCGAACCGGGGCGTAGGGATGCCCAACTGCCCCATCAACAGCCGGGCATAGACCTTGGAGCCCTCGAGCTTGGCTGCCCGGCTGGTGGGCCCGAAGATCGGCAGCCCGGCAGCCTCGAACGCGTCCACCAGGCCGTCTACCAGGGGGGTGTTGGGGCCGACCACGGTCAGGTCGTACTCCTCCATCTCGGCCAACTCGACCAGGCCGGGGAGGTCTTGGCTCGCCACTGGAGCGGTCTCGAAACCCAGGCTCTCGAGACCGCTGGTGCCGGGCGCGTAGATCACCCGGTCCACGCTGGGGCTCGCCAGCAGCGCGTCGCCCAGCGCGTGGCTTCGCCCGCCGCCACCCACGATCAAGACTCGCGCGCCGTCGCTCATTTCAGGTCTCCTTCGATGTGCAGCCTGGCCCCATGCGGTGTGACGCGGAGCAACCGGAAGGTCAAGCCCGCTGACAGCGGCACGTCGTCGAGTGGACGCCAGCGCTCCCAGTCCGCCAGCTGCGCCGCGATGATCTCCGTCAGGATGGCCGCGGAGCTCCAGATCCAGGTCGGCGTGATGCGGACGTGGGCGCGCCCGGCGCGGGTCTCGAACTCCACCTTCAGGGTAGCCGCGAGCTCGGCCTGGACGTCCACCGACAACGCCCCCGATCCGAGCCGTCCCGACAGCTGAAGTCCGGCCACCTGGAGCCACACCGCGGCGCTCCCCGGCTCGGCGCAGCCCAGCAGCAGGGGGGGCAGCGGTGCGTTGAGGGTCATGGTCCCGAAGGGCAGCTCGACGGACCGATCCGGCGCGGCTCGGAACAGTCGCCAGAGGTCTCGCAGGGCGGTGGTCAGG
>JAAZYN010001044.1 GCA_014239625.1 Myxococcales bacterium
CTGCGATGAAAGAGCATCTTTTCGGGGTTCGGCCGGTGGGTGTTGACCAGATCTGCGCGCAGCTCAGCCATAGACAGCTGCGCCACGTTGGCCTGGCGGTGTCGCAGGTGATGGTTGTCGTGGCAGCTCAGGCAGTCGCGCGGATCCTCGTCGCGACCGAAGGCCATCTGCACCGGGGCCGTCACGTGGGTCTCTCCTTCCTTGTGGCAGCCGTAGCATTGGCCGTCGGCTACCGCGGTCAGGGCGACGTCGCTCCCGCGGTGCTCTTTATGGCAGTCGATACATAGAGAGTCCCGGTAGTGTTTGGCGGGGGTGCGTTGCTGGTCTTGGTGGCAGCTGAGACACTGGGCGTTGTCACGCACGCCGTCGCCGTCATGGCAGTTGCCGCACGTGATGTTGCTTTGGTCATGGTTTCGTTGATGAACCGAGGCCACCGGGCCGGGCGAGAAGATCGAGCCATCGGGACCCATCTGGACGGTGACGACGAGCGCGATAGCGAGGAGCCCCCCGGCGATGACCCACGGCTTGTTCACGCGTAAACTCCCCAGGCCAGGACGTGGAGCGTCACGAAGACGGTGAGCGCCACCGAGGTCGGCACGTGGATCATGAGCCACAGCTTCGAGCGTCGGTCGACGGCGTCCAGGCGCTGCTTGAGTTTACGCAGCCTCACCACCTCTTTGACCTCTTCGTGGAGTTTGGCCGCGTGACGCTTGGAGCGATCCGGAAACCCAGCCAACTCGGGGACGGTCGTCGACGTGCCGTCGAGAGCGGCGCTGTAGGCGTCGTTGAACCACTTTACGAAGGGCTCCTTACGTCGTTCCACGGTCTCCTCGATAGACTCGACCAAAAAACCGATGCGGCGCTTCACCGCCGTCGGGAACATGAAGTCTTCGCCGGAGAACCTCTTTCGGTAGCGGATGGGTGTGGCCCTGAGCTCCCACAGCCCCCAGAACCCAGAAGCCACCTGCACCACCGTCAGCGCCCACAGAAACAGGCCCGCCCAGCCCACGCCGACGCCGCCGATGCCGTGGAGTAACGTCACCACCATAAAAAGGGTGCCCAGGACGATGTGGCCTACCATCCAGCCGTGCAGGTTGCCCCAGTCGCTGAGGTACAACCACTTACGCGGGACGTATGCGATTGACGCGATGAACAGCCCAAGCGCGAGGAACCCGAGGGTCAGCATGCGGGTGTGGCCGCTGAGAACGCTCGCCGGGATCGCGATCCCCAGGGCGATCAGGCCGCCCCAGATGCTCCATCCGCGCAGCGACCGCTTGGTGTCTGGGTTGCTCATGAGCTGAGCCCATCGCGCAGGACGCGCTTGACCAACTCCCTCGGGCCCAGCCGCGAGATGGCGGCGGTGGGACAGGAGGCGACGCACTGCGGGCCGCTGTCGATCCCCTCGCAGAGGTCGCACTTGATCGCCTGGCGCGTGACCGGCTTCTTCAGCCCCGCGCGCTCCTGCGCGTAGGATGCCAGGTCGGCGGTGATCTTCACCAACGAGATCGTGTCGTAGGGGCACAGCTGGGCGCACTTGCCGCAGCCGATGCAGTGCTCGTGGATCTCGACCTCACCCTGTTTGTTTCGGGTGATCGAGTCCACCGGGCACTTCTGAAGACACACAGGGTCGTCGCAGTTGCGGCACGCCGTGGGGAAAAGGAAGGCCTTATGCGTCGGGCCGTGCAACGTGATGAGCGACGTGTCGTGGCTCGCCTCGCAGGCCCTCTCGCAGTTGCCGCAGTGGGTGCATTTGCTCAGG
>JAAZYN010001045.1 GCA_014239625.1 Myxococcales bacterium
GAGCCGCTGGCTAGGGATGGCGTGCTCAGGGTAGGCGACGGTATGCGGGTGGATGAGATGAGGGCCGAGACGACGGCGTGGCTGGCGCTGGTCGCGCTCTTGGTGGGGACACAGATCGCGGGCTGGGGGTGTGACCGAAAAGAGGTCGGCGTGACCCACACCCCAGCCGGGTCGCAGGCTACCACGCTCGCCAAGGAGGCGAGCCCCGACAGAGAACCTACGCCCACAGCGGTCAGCAGCGCGAGCACCGCCGATGGTGGTGTGACCTCTCCGCCCCCGGCGCCCCGAGCTCAGCGACAGCCGGCCACAGCCGATGCGGTGAAGAAGCCGTCAGCCCGCGAAGCCTCTCCCGCTGGAGCTGCGGTGGCGCCCCGAGCTGTGGCCGCTTCGGGGCCGAGGGTCAGCGCCAAAGCGTGCGAGGCGGCGTGCGCGAACGTCCTGAGCATTTCGCTGGCGGATATGAAGTCGACCGCCCCCAAAGTGCGGGACGCGATCGAGAGGCGGGTAAAGAGGGACTGCCCCAAGCAGTGCCTCAAACACGGCACAAGAGAGTCTGTGGTCTGCTTGACCAGAGCCAAAAGCGCGTCGGCGCTGTCTGCCTGCCCGCGTTGATCGACGCCGCATAGGGTCCTTTTTTTGACCCGGGCGCGATCAGCCCGTGACAGTGTTCGGCGAACCGGCAGGATCTCGACCTGCCCCAAGCTCTGACGAAGAGGCGCCGTTCATGCCACACAAAGGTCCCGGAGTGACGGACACCACCCATCAGCTTCCGGTATTCGCGCTGCCCGAGTTCACCCTGTTCAAGGGGACCCTGGTCCCGTTCCACATCTTCGAGCCTCGCTATTGCGAGATGATCGAGCGCTGCCTCGGCGACCGTCGACTCCTCGTGGTGACGGGATTACAACCCGGGTGGGAGGCGCTCCCCGACGACAACGACGCTCCCGTCTTCGACGTCGGTGGGTTGGGTCGCATCGTAAGTGACCGTCGCTTCCCCGATGGTCGCTGGAATATCTTCGTACACTGCATTGAGCGCGTAGAGATCACCCACCGTCTCGCAGCCGCCGACCACCTGGTGCCCCTGGTCGACGTGGCGATCGTCGGCGACCTGCTAAGCGGAAGCGGACTTCGACTGGCGGCCGCAGCCGACCGGATGTGCACCCTCGGTCGCTCTCTGGCCCTGGAGTTGGGGGCCGAGGGGGCGGCCCTGGGGAAGGTCCTCGGTTCCACCGACGACCCGGGGCTGCTGAGTAACCGGCTGGCCTCGCTCATCGTCCGCCACCCAAGGGAACGCCAGAGCTTGCTGGAGGAGCGGTCGGCCCTGGACCGCTGTCAGAGACTGGCCGACGTCTTCGCTGCCGAGCTTATGGCGGTGGAGCGACCATCCTCAGCGGGAAATTGGATCAACTGAGCTCAGCGGACAGGGACGTCGATCCCCCAGCGATGTAGCGACGCCGAGGGCCCCTCTGACGCCCCTCGCGACCGCCGCCTGCCGGGACCGAACAGGTCCGCTGTGGACGTCAAAGGGCATCACTATCCCCGTCCTTCGTCGGGTCTGAAGGTGGTCGCTTGGGACGTCACCAGTCGCCGGTCCGTGCCACGCCACCAGCCCCCTCCCCAGCCTCGCTCGAAGTTCCATGAGACATCCGGGCTGGCCCGGATGTTTCATGGAACTTCGAGCGAAACCAAGGAGGCGTAGTGCTGACGGGTGTGGCACGGACCGGAGGCGGGCAACGTCGTACACCACGTACGTCGAGCCC
>JAAZYN010001046.1 GCA_014239625.1 Myxococcales bacterium
GGCGGCCGGCATAGGCCAGGTTTTCGGGGATCCAGAAGCGCGTGATCTCGCCCACCGCCATCAACTGGACGCCCTCGGTCCAGCCTGGGATCACGCGGTTGAGGGGGAACTCGATGGTCTTGCCGCGAGCGACGCTGGAGTCGAACATCTTCCCGTCGGTGGTCCAGCCCGTGTAGTGGACCTCTACGACGCTCTTCGCCGTCGGGCGCTCCTGTCCGCTCCCCGGCCGGTGCACCATGTAGGCCAACCCCGAAGCGGTCTTCTTGGCTTCCTTCGGCGGTCCACCGACATCGCTGGGGGCGGGGACCGGGTCTCCTGGCGCTGGCGGTGTCGTCATCTTGTCGATCGTCTTGCCCGCCTTCACGGCGGCTGCCGGGGCGGGAGGTGTGGCAGCTCCAGCGGACGCTTGGGGCGCGTGGGTGATGACCGTGGCCGGCTGCCCCTCGGCCTGCGAGCTCGTCGCGGCGGCGGTGGCGCTGGACGGCTTGGCCGGCTCCGTGGGCTCCGCCGGTCTCGCCGGTGCAGGCCGGGCGGCGGCAGGGGCCGGCCCCACCTTCTTGGGCGCCGTCGGCGCCTTCTTGGAATCACAGGCGGGCGTCGCGGCGACGGCTAGGATACACAACCAGAAAGCGAGTCTAGACATGGCGGAGGATGGTACTCATCCGCCGGGATAGCGCAAGGACGAAGCACGTCGCTGCACCGACGCGGGTTGTCCCTGCGGTCCACTTCCGTCGCACGCGCGGCGGTGGCGTTTTGGCGGCAGCGTCGCGGGTCGGCCGAACCGCTGAGGCGGCCGCGCCCAGCCTGGGGATTGGCACGGCACGTGGGGCGCGACCAGGAGGGCGCGGTAGGGACGGGGGCGCCACAGACCGGAGGCGGGCGAGCGAGGCCGGATTCGACCGCCCCGCGACCTCGACGCGGGGCGGTCGCGCGGCTCAGCGCCACGGAGCCGCGGGGCGCGGTGGGGAGGACGTGAACCATCCGGGGCCGGTCACGCTGGCTCGGTCACCGCCAACAATCGCCGGACGCCCCGTCGCAGCGCTCGCATCGTGGCCCGATGGCTCGGCTGCTTGGCGGCGATCATGGCGTGCGACCAGCTCCGTTTGCCCAGCACCCGACTTCGCAGGACCGCGGCGAGGGGGGGCTCCAGCTCGCCGAGGCGCTCTCGGTGGTGTTTGACGAAATGCGTGACCGCCGTCGCGCAAGCCTCGAAGGTCCGCGGTCCGAGGGCGTAGGCCTCCGCGCCGCGGCGCGCCCGCTGGTCGTTCATGGATGACGGCTGGGGCAGCTCATCGAACAGCGCCAGCTCCAGGTCCTGGTCCAAGAGCATCTCAAAGTCTGCGGTCATGAGCTCCAGCTTGAGCGGCAGATCACGCGCGAAGTCGGCGCGCAGCTGATCGAAGAGGCCCTGGGCTCGGGGGGTCACAGGCCGCACCATGAGCAGCGACGGTTCGCCCGTGCGCGCGCCCCGCGACGCGCTGATTCGTCCGATCTCGTAACCCACCGCGCGCCGGAACTCGACCAGCCCGGCGGTGGCACCAAAGAGCGTGCCGAAGAGATCCGGGGCGTAGGTGTCGTGCACGTGCTCGACGAGCTGCGTCCCCAGCCCTTCTCGGCGCCGCTCGGGGTGCACCGCGATGCGGACGCTGCGGACCATCCGCAGCGCGCCGGCCTGTCCAAGACCAAGGTGCGCGACCAGCGTGTCCATGAGCGCCTGACCCTTGAGGCGGACCGCCCCCCGCTGCGCGTCGTCGATC
>JAAZYN010001047.1 GCA_014239625.1 Myxococcales bacterium
CGCGTGCGCATCGCGCTGGACCTGGGTAGCGATGGGGTGCTGGATTTTCCCGGGCTGGAGGTGAAGAACCGGGACGCCATCACCACGGTCCTGCCCGAGCGGTTGAGCGGGAGCCTGGCGGACGCGAAGTGGGTCGTCATCGCCACGGTGACCAACGAGTTCGTGCCCAACGCGTACTCCACGACCTGGGAGCGCGGCATCACCGCAATCAACAGCGACCGGGCGTACACGCTCAAGGACGGCGTGTGGAGCCCCGCCACCGGCAGCTCAGCCGCGATCCGTGGGATCGCCAGCGCCGGTGACTCGATCCTCGGCGTCGGCGACGGCGGACAGATCCTGCGCAGCTTCGCCGAAGGCCACTGGGCCTTGATGCAGTCGGGTACGAAGGTGGATCTCAACGCTGTCTCGACAGCCAGCGACGGGACCGCCCTGGTGGGAGGCGCGGAGGGGACCCTCTTGCGCTTCGACGGGATCGTCTGGGCGCCGGAGGACAGCGGCGTCTCCACGCCCATCGAGGGCGTCCTGGCCCGCGCCGGGGACGACTACGCGGTGTCCGGCCAGGACCTGCTGCGTCATGTTGGGGGCGCATGGTCCGTGGAGTGGTCGGCCCAGGCGCCGGTCCGCGCCATCGCGGCCGGAGCCGGCGAGGGGATCTGGGTAGGCGGTGACGGCGGGCTGGTGCGGCATCACGTGGACGGCGCCTGGCACGACGTCCCCACGCCATCGGCGGCCGACGTCAACGCCATCCTGAGCACGTCGGCCGCAGAGGTCTGGGCCGTCGGCTCCGGAGGGACCATCTGGCGGCTCTTCGACGGCGCCTTCGCGGCCATCGACAGCCCCACCAGCAGCTCGCTGAACGCCCTGTGGGAGGGTGCTGACGGAGACCTGTGGGTGGTGGGGGACAGGGCCACCATGTTGCGGCGCGACTCCGACGGCGTCTGGCACAATGACACGCCCAAGGGGTACCGGTCGGACTTCCTCGCCATCGGTGGAGTGGGGGGCAGCGCCTGGGCGATGGGGTCCCACGAGCTGGTGATGGGGCCGATGATCGCCATCCCCGAAGAGATCCGCCCGGGCTTCGGGGCTGCCGTCGGTGGGCCTTGGTCCGAGCTGACCTGGGAGGCTCGCGACGTGCAGCAGCCCCACTTCAACCTGGTGACGTTGGGCGGCGCTATCGGGCCCTGCACCGCCTGCGGGATGACGTTCATGTTGCCCTACGACGAGTGGCGGACCGTCGCCAACGGGAGTAACAACCGGGTGATCTTCGCCGACCTGTCGCACCTGACGGGCAAGGCTTACCTGAACGCAGGGACCAAGCCCGTGAGCATCACGCGGGTGTACATGGACAGTGACACCTTCGATTTCAACCGAGCGGGTGGCGATGAGTTCGGATCCAACCACCTGTGGAAGAGCTGGTCTGGAAACGAGACGACGATCGTGCGGTAGCGCTGGCCTGGGGGCGTGGGCGACCGGCGCCTGCAGCCGGCGAGCCGAGTTGCCGGCGCTCACAACGCGAGGCGAAGGACCTGGCCAACCCGCTGGTCGGCGGAGGATCGGGCGAGTCCGGTGGTTTTAAAATCACGCCACTTTCCCGCACACTGGAGCGATGGAAGAGTCCCAAGCGCAGCGGGAGCCTGAGGCGGCGCCAGCCACCACGGCTGGCGAGATCAGCCTGGAGCAGGCCCTCGAGGACACTCCCGTGGTGCTCGGGGAGTTGGGCGAGGAGATTGTTCGCGACTTTCAAGCAGC
>JAAZYN010001048.1 GCA_014239625.1 Myxococcales bacterium
CGGCGGGCGTCGATGAGGTCGGCCTGTAGTTGCGCCACGCGATCGGGGCACAGCAGGGCGGGGGGTGTGCCCCGGTGCTCGATCAGACACGAGCACGCCCACCGCGTGGGGTCGCCCACCGGATGGGGAAGGAGGGGGCGGATAGACATGATGGTCTCCGGGTTGAGGGGCAGGACAGTCACCTGAGACCGTAGTCTTTTATTTCTAACCCTGCACGCTTTCTTGTTTAGCTCGGGCTGGTGTAAGGACACAAGAGTTGTCAAGAGAATGTCAAGAACCTTGACACGTCCTGACGCGCCAATAGGTGCTGGGGGCCCGGCGGGGATGTCTCGCCGGCCAGCCGCTGACCCCGGCTGCTCTGTCCAGCTCCTGATTCGGAGACTCTCATGTCCGCATCCGCTCTCCCCGCCGCCGTTGGCGTCCCTCACCGCTCCTTCGATGACTTCAATGCTGCCTGGAGCCGCACCCAGGCCTTCCTCACCGCCTTTGCGACCAAGCACAACCTCACACTCCGCAAGGTGCAGCACAGCGCCGCGCTGTCTTGCGATACCGAGGCGTTCACGGCTGCCCTGTGCGTCCCGCATGGTCGCCGCGCTCTCGTCATCGCTCACGCCGAGAACAACGGCTGGGGCGGCCCTACGATGGTGGACCCCGACCGCAACGACGAGGCTCGCAAGCGCTTCAGCGAGGTCCAGGCCCTGCTGTTCGCGGCCGTCGATGCCGACGAGACCGTCATGCGGTCCAATATGGACGACCTCGTCGACCGCATCCTCTACACGCAGGTCATCGAGCCGAAGCAACTCAAGTCCGTCATCGGCCGCACGAAGATCGCGTGGGCCACCAACGTCAAGGGCGAGTACACCACGGTGAAGTGGCCCGCGCTCCACAAGCGCTGGAAGACCGACCCCAAGGGTGCGCGGGAGGCCTTCGTGGCCCAGGGCGTCAAGAGCGGCTGGTTCACGGCGACCACGGTTCCCGTCTTCGTGAACGACGTGGTGCTGGGGGTGACGGCGTGACGAACCCGACCATCACCTCCCTCGCCGATTACGCCACCGATCACGAGCTTGACGACGCAGACTGGGCCGAGACCACGGCCCACGCCGTGGAGCACGGCTACCTCCTGGGCCGGTACGCCGACCCCATCGACGACGGCGCCGAGAACATTGACTCCGACGAGGCCGAGACGGTTGTCTCGGAGGATCCGAGCCTCGTTTACGTCTACCTCTCTTCGCCGCCTCGGACTGACCCGGAGCCCACACCATGACCCGCAACGCCGCCGCCATCGCCGCGCTCACCCCCTCCACCTGCTGGGATGTCTACGTCGGCCAGCAGGACCCCGCCGAATTTGCGGACGATGGCGGCGGCATCGAGCAGGAGATCCGCGACTACACCCGCCACTCGCCGCTGACCGCTGACCTCGACGGCGCCGCCCGCGATGCTCTGGCGGCTCAGCTCACCAGCTACGCCCTCGCCGAGGTGACGCCGTGACCCGCATGTCTCACTCGGAGAAGGTCGCTCGCAACATTGTGCGGACCCACGGCCGCACCAAGCTGCGCCGCCTCATCGAGGGGCTGCAGGCCCAGGAGAGCGGGCAGGCCATCGCCGACGATCTGGAGGTCTCGCGCGAGCGGGTCCGCCAGTGGAAGAACGTCCTCACCCGCACGGTCACCTCGGTGACAGTCGAGGGCGATGTGTCCCGCGTCCTGCGTGAGGCTGGCGTCACCCGGCCCGAGTAGGCC
>JAAZYN010001049.1 GCA_014239625.1 Myxococcales bacterium
CGATGCAGCGCAGGTTGTCCGCGCACGAACGGCCAGTGCCGTTGGCGGAGGAGCAGGAGGCGCCGTCGGGGGCCGCCGGACGACAGGTCGGGTTCGGATTTGGGACGCCCTCTTCCAGCTCCTCCTCGCAATAGTGCGCGTTCACGCAGTCGGACCACTGGTCGCAGACACCTCCCGGGGGGACCTTCCCTCCCACGCACGTGCCGGTGACACAGACCTCGCTCAGACAGGCCGAGTTGCTTTCACACGGTTCACCCGTTGCCGCAGCGGGTCGGCAGGTCCCATCGAGCACCGGCAACGCGAACGCGCCTTGGGCGTGGGGCGTTGGCGCGGCCAGCTCCGAACCACACTGAATGATATGGGTTCCGGAGAGCTCGCCGCTGACCCACTGGACCGCGGGTTCACCCGCGTAGAACACGTGGACGGAGTCCTGCTCGCGATCCAACCCGGTGACCGCGACCTCCATCATGGACGGGCACTCGTCCCCGCAGCGCTTGTAGCCGGTGGCGATCAACAGAGTGTCCTCTCCGTTGCGGAGGTGCCGCCATTCCAGAAACCCGCCCGCGTCCAGGCAGCCTCCGTCCTGCGTGAGCAGCGGCTCGACACCGCGGAAGCCGACCGCGAGCCGATTGACGAGCCGATCGCCGCTCGGCGTGACCACCGACCAACCTCCGAGCTCGCCGGTCAACGGGAGCGAAACGTCGAAGCTCAGCTGGTAGCCATTCAACGCGATCCCGGACGCCTTGACCGTGACGGTCTCGCCGCGCGGAGTCACGACGACGTCGCCGGTCAGCCCGCGGATGGCGTGGGGGGCGGAGCAGTCATCAAAGCTGTAGGTGTGAACCTGTCCATCGACGGTTCGGTCGACACAGGGGTCGGCGGTGACGCCACCGACGAGCCCCTGCGCTGGGTCGGGCTCGAGCACGGACAGGAGGGCCTGGAAATAGTGATACCCCTCCATCGCCTCCACGGCGGAGACGCCAGGCGGCGTAGGGGTGTCCGCACAGGACACTGGAACCGACAGTCCGGCGACCAGGATGGCGGGGGCGAGACCGAAGCGCATGGGGAACCTACGGGTGAATGGTTCGAGTTCGTTCTGGAGCTGGACCCATTGTGAGCAAGAAACGCGCCACCTCATAGGTCATCATCGAGTGGTCGGAGTGGAACGCTCCGGTGCGGCATTCGGGAGCGTTTCGGTTCAGGCCACTGGCGCCCGTCCCCAAGGTTCCACCGAGAGGGTCCAAAGGCAAGGCGCATGCCGAGCCGCAACGGTTTGAAGTCAAAGGGCGTACGGAGCTTCACCCGGCGCGCGCGCGCACTGCAGCAGCTCGCGCGCAGCAGCTCGCGCGGCGGGAAAGAACGACAGTGTGGTCCGCCTGGTCTGGTGTGGCCATCGCGAGTCCAGGGCACATCAACCCGTGCAGAGACCTCGTCGCGCGCCTCAAAGAGCGCGCGGTTACGCTCGAAGGTCACCACGACCTAGGACCCGTAAGCTGCCCAGACGACAAACGGGGTGGCGGTCGCCAGCAAGCCCGTCTGCGCCACGTCGTCACTGAGAACGTGCCATCGACCCAGGGCATGACCCCCAGCAACGCAGCCCGCAATCCCGGGTTCAGGTCGCACCAAGGGCCCCGACGCTGAGAGACAGGCCGCCGCGCCCGTGGAGTTGACCGGCGTATGGGCCTAATCCCAGTGTTCGCTCGCCTGCGGCCCGCTCTTGACGGCCCTCGGCGACGCT
>JAAZYN010000104.1 GCA_014239625.1 Myxococcales bacterium
TTGACCGCCTGCTCGACGCCCAGCCCGAGGCGCACGGTCTCCTCGGGGGCGGTGAACGTCACCGGCGTCGTCAGCAGAAAGTCGCTCCGCAGGTAGACGTCAGCCGGCCCTGGCAGCAACGGCCCGCCTAGCGGGTTGTTCACCTCGGCCACGCGAAACACGTCCGTCGACTCCCGTGGGACGACCACATACCGCAGGGTCACCCGAGCCGACCCGGTGGTGACGCCGACGCCGTGAAACTCGCCGTCGCTAGCCACCGTCGCGGTGACGTCGCTGACGTAGGTGTACGCGTAACGGTGGGCGTGGTCCGTGACGCAGCCGCCCGGCGCCGGCGTGCTCAGTACTCGGGCAGCCTCCGCTCTGGAGCGTTGGAGCAGGCCCTCGATGTCGAACCGCACCGCCACCCGCTGCATCGTCAGCAGCTCCAGATACAGCGCCGCCCGAGGGGCCACAGCGAGGCCCTCCCGGCCCGCGCTGTGGCCTGGCCCGGCCAGCCGGAGCGCCCCGTAGTTCAGCATCGACGTGTGGGCCGTCACCGCGGGCGCCGCGGCGGGGGCGACCTCCCGACGGTCAGCGGGCGTCTGCGCGCTCTGCGCGAAAACACCGCCCATGGCGCCGCCGGCCGGGGCCATCGCGACACCCGTTCCGTCATCGACCTCGAACAGGGACCCCTCGTCGACTCTGGCGCGGCCCGAGCGGAACATCGACGCCCGCGTTTTCGGCGCTTGCGCTGCGTGGGCGACGAGATCGTCGCCGGGCTCAGCCTCTTCGACCTGGTGGAAGGCGGCCGACTCGGCCGGGGCAGCGGCGGCGGGAGCCAGCGGCGGATGCTCTGGCGCGGGGACGCTCTTGGGATGTGGCAGCGAGGCGCGCGCTCGGCGAAATCTGTCGTAGTCCGCGAACAAGGCCCCCGTGTCCCTGGGCGGCGGGCGCCAGCCCGAGCGCTTCTGGGGCTGCTGCCTGCCGATGCGGATGCTGTCGAGCTCCACCCGCTCGCACCAGCTCAGCGGGTCGGCGGTCGACAGCGTCAGCGCCACGTCGTCCCAGTCTTCCCCGGTGCGCTGGGCGACCTGTGCGCGCATCGACACCCGGGCCGTGTCACCGTCGATGCGCACCGTGTACGCAGGGGCCCAACGAGCCCCAGGGACGGAATACTCCAGCAGCAGCCGCCCTCGGGCGACGCCGCCGGGGGTGGCCCGCAGGCTCACTACGACGGTCTTGCGCAGCTCGTGCTCGCGCGCCTGACGTGCCCCCGTACGCCGACGCTCCAGCTCGCGTTGCTCGTCGAACGCCTCGCGCGCCCGGCGAAGCTCCTCGGTCGCAGCGCTGAGCGCCTCATCCAGGGTGTCGGAGCGCTCGCTGACCCAGCCGAGCAGCTCCAGTCGCGCATCCACGGGGGATCGCTGCGGCGGGCTACCCTCCGCACCTTCGGGACGGGCCAGCAGGGTGACGCGCTGGAGCCGGCTGATCCGTTCATTGCAGAGCTCGACCGCCAGCTGAGCCGCCGACACCCGCCGCTCCGCGTTCTCCAGGGCGTCGTTGTCCGCCGGCTGGAGCGACCCGTCCCGGTCGGGTATATCCAACATCACCCTGAGGTCGCAGGCGCGGGGCGGGGTCTCTCCCTCCTCGATGGACCGCACGCGAACCCGCAGCGAGTGGTCATCGATGGCCAAGGGAAGACCCGTGAGACGCACCGACGCGGGCAGGTCCGGGCCGTCGAGCAGCGCCTCTCGGAAGATGAGCGCGCCTTGGTTGTAAACCGTCACGCCAGTGATGCGGGACGACAGGGCGAGGGCTCTCATGACCACGATGCTACATGGCCCGCCGATGCCTCACAAACGAGCCGGCGGAGCCGCCGCCGCGGCCAGCTCAGGGGACACGCGCCGGGGATCGGCCCTGGAGGTGAACGTACCCGCGCTGCCCTCGGCGGGCGCCCCCGGCGCCTACCCCACCTGGGGACGGCGGGGCCGCAGGAGTCGGTGGCGGGGCGCAGGAGTCGGTGGCGGGGCGCAGGAGTCGGTGGCGGGGCGCAGGAGTCGGCGCCCCCCTCCGCGAGGTCCGCGGTGGAGGTGCGGAGAGGCCCTCGCGCAGCCGGTGCGAGAGCGCCGACGGCCCGACGACGACGCGCAGCCTGGATCCGCCAGTGAGCATCCAGGGCTCGGGTCCTTCGATGAGTCGCTTCGCGCTATCTATCTCGTGGCCGGTCATGTCGATCCGGCGCCCGAAAGCTCACCGCGTCCCCGCTCTTTCCGGGTCGGCTCCGACCTGCGCGTTGAGCGTCGCGTCGCAGCTCCGCGCGCCGAGCGCTCAGCTGACCATCCAGGGCTCGGGTCCCTCGATGAGTCGCTTCAGCTCACCGCGTCCCCGCTTTTCCCGATCGGCTTCGACCTGCGCGTTGAGCATCTCGTCGTAGCTCGGCCGCTCGACACGCCGCAAGACCCCCAACGCGCTGGGGAACTCGGGCGCCCTGAGCCTGGCCAACGCCAGATGATACGCCAAGCTACCGCCCTCGTCGTGGACGTGAATCGCGTCCAGGCCGACATCGGCGACGTCGACGATCTTGGGTTCGAACCCTTCGAACACGATCCCCTGCTCACCACCATTGAAGGTCAGCGGCTCGCCGTGGGTGAGGATCAGCTGGTTGGCCCGCTTGGTGGCCTTCTCGGTGACGTGAAAGAACGCGCCATCGTTGAAGATGTTGCAGTTCTGAAAGATCTCGACGAAGGACGTCCCCTTGTGCTCGTGAGCCGCCTTGAGCGTCGCCGCCAGGTGCTTCTGCTCGCGATCCGCGGTGCGCGCCACGAAGGTCGCTTCGGCGCCCAACGCCACAGACAGGGGCCGGAAAGGCTCGTCGATGGAGCCCAGCGGGCTGGACTTGGTGCGCTTGCCTACCTCGCTGGTGGGCGAGTACTGCCCCTTGGTCAGACCGTAGATCTGGTTGTTGAACAACAAGAAGGTCAGGTCGACGTTCCGGCGGAGCATGTGGATGAGGTGGTTGCCGCCGATGGACAGCCCATCTCCGTCGCCGCTGATGACCCAGACGCTGAGCTCGGGCCGGGTCGACTTGAGGCCTGTCGCGAACGCCGGCGCGCGACCGTGGATCGTATGGAACCCGTACGTGTTCATGTAGTAGGGGAACCGTGAGGAGCAGCCGATGCCGCTGATGACGGCAAAGTTCTCCCTGGGGACCCCGAGGGTGGGGAACACCTTCTGAACCTGCGCCAGGATCGCGTAATCGCCGCAACCTGGACACCAGCGCACGTCCTGGTCGGTCTTGAAGTCTTTCCGGGTCAGCTTGACCGCACCGCTCTCCGTCTGAACGCTCACAGTAACCCCTCCGCCTTCATCTCTTCTTTCACCCGACCCACCAGCTCTTCGACGCCGAAAGGCAACCCTTGCATCTTGTTGATGCCCTTCACGTCGACGAGGTACTCGGCCCTGAGCAGGCGCCGCAGCTGACCTTGATTGAGCTCACAGCAGTACACGCTCTTGAAGCTCTTGAGCAGCGTCGGCACGTTCTTGGGCAAGGGGTTCAGGTGCCGCAGATGCACATGGCTGACGCTCAGCTCAGCGGCGTGCAGGTGCATCGTCGCTGCGTGGAGGGCCCCGAAGGTGCCACCCCAACCGATCAACAGCACATCGCCGCTGTCTTCACCGAAGACCGTCGCGTCGGGGATGTCGTTGACGATGTTCGCCACCTTCGCCGCCCGAATCTTGCACATGTGCTCGTGGTTGGACGGGTCGTACGAGACGTTGCCGAAGTCTTTGCTCTTCTCGAGACCGCCGATTCGATGCTCCAGGCCAGCTGTGCCTGGAACCGCCCAGGGTCGCGCCAAGGTCTCCACGTCACGCTTGTAGGGCAAAAAGCCGTGCTCCTCGCTGTTGGGGCCCTCCGGATGGGTGACCGTCAGGTCGGGCAGCGAGTCGACCTCCGGGACCTTCCACGGCTCCGCGCCGTTTGCGATGTAGCCATCGCTGAGGAAGAACACCGGGGTCATGTACTTGGTCGCCAGGCGAACGGCCTCGATGGCGGCGTGGAAGCAGTCCCCGGGGGTCGACGCGGCGACGATGGGCATCGGCGCTTCGCCGTTCCGGCCAAACACGGCCATGTTCAGATCGGCCTGCTCGGTCTTGGTGGGCAGGCCCGTGCTGGGCCCACCGCGCTGAATCGAGGCGATGACCAGCGGCAACTCCGTGATGACCGCCAGGCCGATGGCTTCGCCCTTGAGGGCCACACCCGGCCCGCTGGTGGTCGTCAGCGCAACCGCGCCGCCAAAGGCTGCGCCGATGGAAGCGCAGACGGCGGCGATCTCGTCCTCAGCCTGGAAGGTCCGGACGCCAAAGTGCTTGTGCTTGCTGAGCTCGTGCAAGATGTCGGAGGCCGGCGTGATGGGGTAGCTCCCCAAAAACAGCTCTTTACCCGCCAGGTTCGCGCCCGCGATGAAGCCCAGGGCGCTCGCCTGGTTGCCGGTGATCTGCCGGTAGAGGCCCGGCTCGATGTCGGCCCGTCCGACCTGGAACGTCTCCTGGAACGTGTCGGTGGTGATCCCGTAATTGTAGCCGGTTTTGAGCGCCGCGGTGTTGGCCGCGATGACGTCGGGCTTTCCGGCGAACTTCTTGGTGATCCACTGGAGCGTGAAGTCCATGTCCCGGTTGAAGACCCAGTACATCAAGCCCAGGGCCACGAAGTTCTTCGAGCGGTCCTTATCCCTCTGGCTCAGCGGAGAGTCCGTGAGGGCGTTCCGGTTCAGCGTCGTGAACGGGACCTTGAAGACGCGGTAGTCCGCCAGGGTATCGTCCAGCAGCGGGTTGCCGTTGTCGAAGCCCACCTTCTTGCTGGCGCGATCGTCGAACGCGTCATCGTTGACGAAGATCATGGAGCCCCGCTCCACGCGATCCAGGTTGGCTCTCAAGGCCGCCGGGTTCATCGCCACCAAGACGTCGGGCTTGTCGCCCGGCGTGAAGATCTCGTGACTCCCGAACTGAATCTGGAAGCCGCTGACGCCCGCCAGTGTGCCCGCAGGCGCTCGGATTTCGGCGGGGAAGTCGGGGAAGGTCGCCAGGTCGTTGCCGGCCAGCGCCGACGTGTGGGTGAACTGGCTACCAGTCAGCTGCATCCCGTCGCCAGAGTCTCCGGCAAACCGGATAGCGACCATCTTCCGCTTGTGAACCTGCGGGGTGATAGGGTTCGCGCTCATACCGTGTGTCTTCTCCGCGTATGTGAGCCGCGAACAAGCACGTTCGGAGCGTGGCTACGCCGCGACAAGGCTGGGTTGTTGCATGATCGGTCGTGCTGCACAAACAAAATAGTCATCACGGGCGGCCCCGCGCACGGTTGGCCAAGCCTTGCGAGGGCAAGCGCTAAAGGGGGCTCGCGATCGGGAGGCTCTGTAACCCGCGACTCAGCGGGACCGTCGAGGCGGCGGCTGGAGGCCGACGTTGCGCTCCGCGGCGATCGCTGAACGCCAGCCCTGGCTGCGGCGTGGTGGCGGCAGCGAGCCGGGTCCACCCCAGGCGTGACCGAGGCTCACGAGATGGCGCAGCGGCCCGGCCGAGGGGGAGCGGCCGGCGACCCACGAGGTCACTTTCGCGTGAAGCTCACCGCCGCTTCCGTGTCCGCATAGGCGACGGTTAGAAATGCCTCGTAGGCGGCCTCATCCAGCAGGTGCGTCTTGAAGAAAGAGACCACGTAGAGGTTCTGCAGCCGGGTGGCCTCCTGGATCGGAAAGGCCTCCGGCGTGCAGGTCCGGTCGTAGGGCTCGATGAGGTCGCCCGCGCCCAGGGCAGCCCATTGATCTTGGGTAATCCCCGCGCTGATCAGGAGGTCGCCGATGTCGCACACGTTGGCAAAGTGGGTGTGGTTCGCGCCGATGATATCGACCTGATAGACCCGCGGCGCGCTGGTCATCCAGGAGAACGCCAAGGCGTTGTTGGCCACGGGCACAGCGATGTCTTCGGTGCCCCCAAGGAGCAAGGTCGGGATGGTGATGCTGCCCAGCTGCTCCTGGCTGAAGCCGGCGAAAGGGCTCGTCCGCTGGCTCGACTGGAGATCTGCTTGGATGACGGCGCTGATGGGCGCGATGGCGGTGACCCTTGGGTCCGCAGCGGCACCGGCCCAGCCACAGGCGACGCCCAGGGCGGTCATTCCGCCGAAGGAGTGGCCGACGCCCCCGAAGGCGGTCGTATCCAATCGGCCGAAGAAGGGGTCGCTGGGGCTCTGGTGGCGCTCGATGAAGCGGTCGATCACAAAGGTGATGTCCGGGACGCGATGGGCGGCGGCGGTCTCGAAGTCGTCCTCGGGCGAACCCTGCGAGTTCCCGGTGTGCTCGGGCGAGACCACGATGAACCCGTGGCTGGCGAGGGTCTCCACCAGGGTCACCGACTGTGTGTTGATGCTGCGATAGCCGTGCGAGAACAGCAGCAACGTCTGGCCCGACCGAGCGGACACCGGGAGGCCATCGAAGGCGTGGTCCGATGGGAAGTTGAAGACACCTCCCAGGAGATAGCTCGTCGGCGCCGCTTCCGGGTTCGCGGCCACATCGCTGGGGTCCACCGGGTACCAGACGTCCACGACGAGCTGCCGGTCGCCGCGGGCGGCGTCCGTCTCACTGAGCTGCATGTGCCCGACGACGAACGCGCCGAGCTCGCTCGGAGCGTCGACCGGCCCCGCAACGACCTCGCCGCCGTCCTCATCGGCTGCGGTGTCCGGATCCGCGCCGTCAAGCGAGGTCTCCGAGGGCGCATCTGGCGAAGGTTCGAGCGCGAGTTCCCCCTGCGGGCAGGACGCGAGGAGGAGCGCAGCGCAGCTCATGAGCGCGGTGAGTGAGCGAGTCGTGGACATTCCGGCACATCCTGTCTTCGTGAGGCGGCGGCGCGGCGCGCCCTCGCGGCACGGCGCGTGGTGGCGCGTCGGCGGCGCTCGGCCCCGACGATGGTGCTGCGAGCCGACTCTGACTGGGTCTGCCACACGCTCGACGTCGCGCTACTACCATGGCCAAGTTAAACCGTCGAACCCACATGCCTCATGGCGCTTCGAGAAACACAGCCGAGGCGGCGCGCTGCCGGGTATGGCGAGGACCGAGGCCGGGGACGCCCTGGGCGACCACCGTCGAGCCTGCCCGCAGGCGGGCGCGATGTTCGTCGCTGCGCCTCCTTGACCGAGGTCGAGGCCCCATGAATCAACCGGGCTGATGGAGGTGGTCAACTTGGTTGATCACGACCTTCGCCAGGCTATCTCGTCGCTGCCAAGGCGCGAGACCGAAGTCGTAGCGACGCGCCGTCGAGTCGGGCCACGCGGGCGGCATCGAGATAGCCCACGCGAGCGCGTTCGATCGATCCGATCTGACCCGCGCAATGAGTCCTCGGCGCTCGGCCCGAGGGGACATCCACCGAAGCCGTGGACCAGCTTTTAACGACGGACGTACGCGAGGCATCAGCAGTGACAACCATCACGAAAACGAGGTACCTGCATGCGCGTCTTCACACTTGTCGTCTCGAGCCTTTGCGCTATCGTCGCGTGTGAAGACCCAACCGCCAGCGTCGCCGCGTCACCGCTGGATGCCTCTTCCCAGAGCGACCTCGCCGGAGACGCGCGTTCGGACGCGGAGGGACCGGAGACGGTGGCGCCCTCTGACGGAGGGGCGCACAACGCGTGCCCGTTACACGGCACGCCACCAGCGTTCGACAACGCGCCCGCGCTGGGCGAAGGCTGTGAGGCGCAGCCCGTGGCCGAGGCCCTGGAGCTGTCTGAAGCCGAGGTCAATGGGAGCGCGTTCGTCTACACGCGGCCCCAAGAGGCCGAGTCGTTGCTCCTTCTGTTTCACGGCGGCGGCGGCGACAGGCTCGACATGGTGACGCGCCTCGAGGCGTTGCTCTTCGCCCGCGAGGCCGCGGCCATGGGTATGGCCGTCGCGTCCCTCGACAGCCAGGCCCACATCGCCGCTCCGGAGGGCCCAAAGTTCAAATGGAATTCCGATGAGACACCGTGTAATCCAGACGTGGTCAACGTCACCGCGATGGTCAAGCGGCTCTTTGACCCCCAAGATCTGGCGGTGGTCCCGGAAGGCGCGCCCATCTTCGCGCTGGGCGCGTCCAACGGCGGGAGCATGGTCAGTCGGGTCGCCCAACATATGACCGTCTCTGCGGTGGCCATATACATCTCCAACGCCCAGAGCTTTCACGTCCCCGGCGCCAGCATCCCACCGGTCGTCATCGTGGCGGGCGTCAACGACTCGACGGTGGGACCGGAGGGCCCGTGCATGCTTTACGACAAGGCCACCGTCGTGGACTTTCACGTAAACTGGAGCGAGCCCCTCACGCCTGGGCTGTTCACCCGTATTCCAGGGGTCGACTGCGCGCTCAGCCGGGAGATATTCGTCGCCTTGAAGGACAACGGCCTCCTCCTCGATAGCCACCTTCTGGCCGACACCCCCGAGCCTGTGGGCACCTGGACCCCGCTGCTGCCGGCGGCCGCTGAGCCCTTCGTGGCCCCGATTCGAGACCTGTTGCTGGAGCGCTTCGGCGAGCACGCGTTCAGTAGCGACTTCAATGGCGCGGTCCTCGAGTTCCTGATGAGCCACGCCACAGCGAGCCTGCCGCAGGACCTACCGGTCTGCGAGACCCCTTAGCCCGGATAATTCATGGCCCTTCGGCTGCAACCGGCGGATCCGCAGCGCTGACGGGTGCGTACTCCCTGCGGCGGGCTCGACGTACGTGCAGTACGACTTTGCCCGC
>JAAZYN010001050.1 GCA_014239625.1 Myxococcales bacterium
CGTGTCGGCCGCGGCCGTATCGACGGCGGCCGTGTCGATCGCGGGTGTGTCGGCGACCCCTCGGAGGTGACCGATGGCGTCGCTGGGGGCGAGCTCGGGCCGGACAGCGGCGACGTCACCGCGTCGGACTCGAGCGCCGATGGCGCCGGTCCGTGCCCGGTGTTCGAAGGCGTCAACGAGTCGGGCACCTTCGCCCAGGCCTCTACCAGCGATGGCCCGGTCTACCTGCTCCACTACGTCCCATCGGCGAGCTACGCGCTCCGCGCGGTCGACTTCTTTACCCGGGCCGAGGTGGCCGGCGCCGGCGCTACGGTGGAGGTCTACCCGGATCTGGCGGGAGAGCCCGAAGACACGACTCCGCTAGCGTCGGGTGCCCTGAACGCGGGCGCGACCCTCGAGTGGTATACGGCGCCGCTGAGCGGCGCCGTGGAGCTGACCGCAGGCACCTCGTATTGGATCAGCTTTGAACCCACCGACGCGATCGGGCTGCCCTGGGCCGAGTCCGGCGATCCGGTGACGTACGTGTGGGGCCTGGGCACCTTCGGTGACTGGATCGACCTGGGTGGTGGGCCCTTCCTCGACAAACCCTGGATGGTCCGGTTCAAAGATTGCTTCCCGTGATCCCGAGGCCTGGCCCAGCACCGGCCGCCCGCGTTCGGGCGTGTCGATGAGGGGATGGCTGGCCGGCTATGGCCGGGCCTCGCTGGCGACCTCGCGTCCCTGGGGTAAGCTCCGACGATGAGCCATGACGCCCTACATTTTCAGCCGTCCTTCTTCGGCTTCTTGCGCGAGCTCGCGGCGAACAACGAGCGCGACTGGTTTCAGGCGAACAAGCCGCGCTACGCGCGAGAGGTCAAGGAGCCCCTGCAGTCCTTCATCGCGGAGCTCGCGCGGCCGTTGGCCGGGGTCAGCGGCGAGTTGGTGTGCGACCCCAAACGCTCGATGTTCCGGGTCTACCGCGACGTCCGCTTCAGTCGAGACAAGTCCCCCTACAAGACGCACGCGGCAGCTCAGTTCCGGCACGTGGCGGGCAAGGACGCGCACGCGCCCGGGGCCTATCTCCATCTCGCGCCGGGATCGGTGTTCTTCGGCGCCGGCATCTGGCGCCCGGACAGGGAGAGCCTGGGGGCCATCCGCCAGCGGATCCTGGAGCGCCCCGAGGAGTGGTCGGCGGCCGTCTCCGACGAAGGGTTGAAGGCTCACTGGCGGCTGGCCGGCTCGTCGCTGAAGCGGGCACCCCGAGGGTTCGACCGAGACCATCCGCTGATCGATGACTTGAAACGCAAAGACTTCATCCTCATCAGCGACTCCAGCGAAGCCGACGCTTGCGCCGCGGGGTTTGGAGAGCGCCTCGTGGACGCGTACCGAGCGGCGACCCCGGTGATGAGGTTCCTGACCGCCGCGGTGGGGGTGAGCTACTGACTCGTGAGGCCTCGACGCGAGCCCGTCGCTCGAAGGTCTCCGGCCGCCGAGGTGGCGCTCCGGACGCGGCTGGGCAGCGCTGCCCGGCCTTGCGGTCGCAACCGGCGGATCCGCGGCGCTCGCAAGGGCGCCCTCCCTCAGGCGGGCTCGACGGCTATCGACGTCGTCGCCGGCCTCCGGTCGATGACACGCTCGTCAGCGCCGACGTCCGCGGGTCTCGCGCCGAGCGTCATGACACCTCGGGGCTGCCCGAGCTCTGCCTCTAGCCCGCATTTCTCACCAGACTCTGAGCGACGCGCCGGGAGGCTCGAGT
>JAAZYN010001051.1 GCA_014239625.1 Myxococcales bacterium
AAGGAAGAGCCGCAAGTTGGGACACGCTCACCGGCGCCGCCGGCGTGCCGGGACCGGCACGCTGCCGAGCCCGAGCTTGACCTCGCGCCAGCGGTTGGAGCTCCCGAGCTGCGTGCGGGCGGCCTTCTTGCGGGCCTCGATGTCCCGCACGCGGCCCTGCACCCCGGCCATGTCCCGCGTCGGGCGCAGACGCAGCGCCTTGACGGCCTCCATGAGCATCAGCGCTTCGTCGTCGAGGTAGTGGTCGATGTCGTCGTAGCCCTTGAGGTGCTTGATGATGCCCTTGTGGTCGCCGTGGCCGAAGTAGCGACCGGCCACCCGGTTCTTGAGCCCCTTGGCCTGCAAGATCTGCCCGCCGCTGTCCACCTCGATGGTGACCAGGGGACGGTTCTTGGGGTCGCGCAGCGACAGGAAGCGACGGGTGCCCCGCTCCAGCATCCCGTAGTAGTTGCTGGAGTCGCCGACGCAGTGGCCCAGGCAGCCCCCGCCCTTCGACAGGTTGCCCTCGTTCTGGAGCTCCTCGTAGGTGCTCATCTCGCGGATGCTCCAGTCGTTGTCGAAGCGGTGCAAGATCTTGCCGGGGACCGGATGGATGCCCCCTGGGCAGTCGAACCACTTCCCCTCGCGCTTGAGGCGGCGCCGACGGGCGGCGTCGACCTGCTCACGGGCGCGATTGTGCCACTCCTGGGAGGCCGCGTAGGCGTCGTCGAAGTCCATCTGGGTCAGGTCGGGGCGCTCGGCCTCCACCCAGTCGAAGATGTACTGGAGGCGCTGGGAGCGGAGCTGGTCGAGCTCGTTGAGGAACTGGGTCATCCCCTGATGCTCGTAGGCCTGCCCGGCTTGCTTGCCCCGCCAGATGGCGGCCTTGCGGGCCTTGATCATCTTGCGGATGCCGTTGGCGATCCAGGGGATGTACTCCAGGTAGCCCCATTGGTAGGCCGAGCGGTCGAGGTTCATCGGCTTGTTGCCCGGCACCGTGAGCAGCCCGGTCAGCTCCCGCCTGGGCAGCGTGTCCCGGTAGAACTGCCAGTAGTCCGACAGGTCGGCATCGTCGTTTCCCGTGAAGGCCTGGACGGCCATCACGAGGTCGTCGTTGCTCTGCCAGGTGCCCGGCGCGTCGGGGATGGACGAGTTGGGCAGCTTCTCCAGCAGCAGGTCGACGGTGCGGATCCCCACCTCCGGCGTGTTCTGCCAGTTGTCGAGCACCCACTCCATCCGGGCGCGCATCGGGTGGACCTTGCCGACCTCCGCGCCCTCCCGGTTGCCGTCGAAGACGTCGTAGTAGTAGCCAGGCTTGGCACCGATGGCCTTGGCCTGGACCTCGAGGTCTCCCAGGGAGATCTCCAGCCGCTCTGCCGCCTGGCCGGCGTAGACCATGCCCTGATCTGACTCCTCGATGAGCCGCCGCAGCGCACCCACGTTGAAGATGCGCTGCTGAGCGACGACGTAGTCAGGCTTGGTGGCGAGCTGGATGGCCAGCGCCAGGGTGTCGCTCGGGCTCTCCCCCAGGCGCTGGGCTGCCACCCTTACGGACACCGACCGCTGGCTGTCCACGAGCTTCTTGAGGGGCTTCATCTTGCGGCCGCGCTGGCGCAGCGCTGCGATCTCGCTCAACGAAAGCGCAGCAAACGCCGCACCCGCGGTGAGTGCCGCGACCAACACCGGCTTTTGCGTTTTCTGCCGAGCTTTACGCGCGGCCGCCGCGGGATCGAGTCCTTCCTGGCGTGCTTCAATG
>JAAZYN010001052.1 GCA_014239625.1 Myxococcales bacterium
CGCTACTCGCTGACCCCGCCGTCGCCAAAGCGCTGCGTGATTCACGTCGGCAGGCCAAGCGGGAGGCGGCCGCATGAACGCTAGTCTTCCACCTCAGAGCCACCAGACCGTCGCGCTGCTGGGCGCCCTCGCGCAAGCCGCCGGTAACGCGCAGCTCTCCGCCTGGCTCGACCGCCGCAGCGCGGCCGTCGCAGCCGTACTGGATGAGTTGCTCGCTGGTCCCGTGTGGACGGCGCTGCCCTCCGCGACCATCTCGGTACCCCACACCGCCGCCACGCGTCGCGACGCCAACGTCGACGCCCTGCGTCTGCTGAAGAAGCTCCTGCAGGACGGCCGTAACCCGACCCCAAAGGAGCGCGAGACGCTGCTGCGCTACTCCGGCTGGGGTGGGGTCGTTTCGAGAGAGAGCGACACGCTGGCCATTCCGTCCGACGTACGACCAACCAACTGGCGCGGACTCATCGACGAGTTCTACACGCCGCTACCGCTCACCCTGGAGATCTGGCGCCTGATGGCGCGGCTGGTCGACGAGGGGCTCCTGGTCGACGACCCACGATGTCTGGAGCCGTCAGCGGGCGTAGGGCGATTGCTCGCCACCGCGCCTTCCGGTCTCGACTGGACCACAGTCGAGCTGTCCAAGGAGGCGGCTAACTTCCTGTCGGTGCTGTTCCCCGCGGCTACTCATATCGGCGGCAGCTTCCAGGAGTTCATGCGGGGAACCCCTCCGCCGCACGGCAACGACGGGGACTTCGACCTCATCGTCGGCAACCCTCCCTATGCAAAACAAGGTCGGCTCTTCGACCTCGAGGGTGCAGCGGCGCGCGTCAAAGGCAAGGCGTGGAAGACCGCGCATGCGTATTTCACACACGCGGCGATGCGGCGCCTCACCCGCGGAGGCGTGCTCGGGTTCGTGGTCCCGCTGGGATTGGTGACCGGCACCGGAGCCGAGAACAAACGACTGCGACTTGAGCTTCTCGCCTACTGCGACTGGCTCGGTGCCTTCGCGCTGCCTGGGGACCTGTTCCCCGGAGCGCGCCTGGGACTGGCGTTTGTTCTGATACGGCGGCGGACTCTGAACTCTAGCCACGCGGGCTACAATGAAGACGTCTATCAGGGACGGTACTTCGAGACCGAGCCCGGCAAACACAACCTCGGCGGCCGATGGAGTGACGAGGCCGCCTATCGCGAGATGGTGATCTCAGAGCCTGGCGCCCGGCCGCTGTCCGAGATGACCCTCAGCCTCCCCGGCTCCACTCCAAAGCCCAGGGCGGCCACCAAGACGAAACCGAAGCCGCCGGCGCGCACCAAGAAAGAGCCGACGCTATCGGAGTCTCGTGAGCAGCGCGCCCTCGCGCTTGGTGAGCGCGTCCGCCGCTTTCGCCTCCTACGCCAGGACATCCCGGTCGATGCCGAGCGCTACCGCACCGAGTTGGCTGCAGACCTCCTGGAATGGACCGCCCACAACGGCGCTCCTCACGAGCTCAACCTGGATACCCCATCAGACCCTGCCGCCGAGGCGTTCCTGAGCGCCTTCGAAGACAGCGGTATCCTCGCCCCGACTCTGCGTGAGGCGGTGCCCGAGAGCACCGTCACGTTCCCCGGAGACCCCAAGCAGCTTGTCGACGTGGTCCGTTGGCTGTCGGGTCGCTTCGGCCAGGCCAACTGGCTCGACATCCACCGCTGGTTCAAGGGTGAAACTGATCTCTCCGCAGGCGTCGACGACGACATCATGCT
>JAAZYN010001053.1 GCA_014239625.1 Myxococcales bacterium
GAAGGCTCAAGCCGAGCTGATTGAAGCCACCAAGGCTGTGCTGAACGACGATGACGCCGAGGCCCCTGCGTTCGTCGAGTGCTACCGCCACCTCCAATTGCGCCGAGTCAACTTGGTCGAGCATCGGCGGCATCTGCATGCGTACAAGCCCGGTACCCGCCATGGCGATGCCGAGGCGGAGGCGGTGGCGACCATGAGCGACGATGACCGCGTCGTGCGCCTGGCCAAGCTGTTCGAGATGTTCAAGCAGCAGAAGCAGCACTGTGATGGCGCGCACTTCACGGCGGTCGTCGACTGGCTGGCCGCCACGGCCTCAGCGCCGGAGGTGGGGCCGCGGTACCAAGAGGTGACGGGGCGCGAGCTGGAAGCAGACATCGCGACCGCCTACGGCCCGGATAGCTTGAAGACGATGTACCTGACCCAGGTTCTCTCGGGTGGGGCCTCCGCGCAGGCTCGTCTGGCCCTGGAGGTGGGAGCAATTCACGGTGGCGTCCTGGTGGGGATAGACCAGGGGAGGGTCATGGGCATCATTGGCGGTCAGCCGAGCGCCTTCCTGGGGCTGCTGGACATCCCACCCAGTGACATCTTCCTGAAGGCGGCGCAGGAGCAGCTCCGCACCACGCTCGGCGTCACCACCGGACTCTGGAATGAAGTGAAGTCGCTGCTCGCCTGCGAGGATCCCAAGGCTCCGGCGCCGGAGACCGTTCCCACCTCCACGTCAGCGACCGTGGAGCGAACCGGAAACGTCCACGCCGACTATCTCCTCAGCCTCATCGTGAACTTCGAAACCAAGGCCAAACGTGGCGACCGAGACAGCGTCGGCGAGAAGCTCGTGGCCTGGGCCGGACGGGCTGACAGGAGCCAAGTGCAGCGGCTGTTGGCAGGCTCCTCGTCGCTGACCCCGGGCTCGCGGACCGAGAACCCGTTCAGCTACTTCTGGTACACCTTCTGCGCTCAGGGGCAGGTCGACGACCGTTGGATCACCTTCCTCAAAGCGCAGGTCCGCCTGGCCACCACCCCCGGCATCGACGTCCGAATGGCCAAGGTGGACGCGCTGGTGGAGCGCAAGGTCGACCACAACCCGATGACCCCGCGGCGGGGCCAGACCGAGTTCAAGCATGAGCTCATGAACCGTCTCTCTCCGTGCGAATCGTGGCATCCCCGGCAGGCCGTGGCGCGCTTCTATGGTGGGAAGGCCGACGCGAGGTTCGCAGACGGGTGGGCGGTCTTCGAGCCGAAGCTGCGGGCCGCCGGGCTGGACGCTGACCAATGCATTCAGGTCGAGCGGCACCTCAAGACCGGCGCGGCCTATTCCGGCGGCCCCGAACCGGTCAACGAGGCGCGCGACACCCCCGTCTACCGGCGCGTCTGCCGGTTGGTCAAAAGCGCGCGGCCCGGCATCGCTGGCGGCTTGCGCGATGCCATCGCCGAGGTCACGCCAGACAGCTTGGACTGGCGACTCCTGCGCAACGACGACGAGCTCATTGCGCGCATCAAGAACCGCGTCACTCACGGGGCGGCGTCCATCGGTGCCAAGTCGACGACCAGCGCGCACACCCAGAAGCGCTACTGGACCCCCATCGTCGCGGTCTTGCAGCTGGCGGGCGCCCGCGCTGCGTTGGAGCAGGCGGCGGCCACCAAGAGCGGCGGAGAGGTGTCGGCCAAGGACATGACGCAGGCTCGCTCTGACGAAACGGCTGTCACGGCCCAGTTCTACGCTGGGCGCCTGCTCG
>JAAZYN010001054.1 GCA_014239625.1 Myxococcales bacterium
GCTCTCCGGGGCTCTTTCGGACCAGCTCTGCCTTGGGCCTCCTTGAATTGACCCCCGCCAGCCCTGCGTCGGCCTGCCTTGACCTGGGCCGAAACGCCTCCGAATCCTGGCGTCAACGTTTCTGACCGGCTGCGTCACTCCCTGACCCCAGCGACCCAGGTAAGCGATTTTGCTGCAAGACCCGAGAGGTGCAAGGCCGGATCACTCAGATGCCGTGTCGAACTTCCCGGTGGCCCAGCATCGATTCAAGCCCTGATTCAATCCGCTCTGAAGCATCTGGCACCCGTTGCTGGCGAAGTCGCGATTCTTGCAGCTGCTCCAGAGCTTGCTTCCGAACTCGTCGGCCAGCGCTTTGTCGCACTTGGCGAAGCGCTTGGGTGGCTTGACCTTGGCGAAGCGCTTGTGGTGAGGGCACTTCTTGTTGCCCTTGTCGAACTCGGCGGCGACCCGCCAGCGCCCCGCCGTCTTGCGCATGACGATGTACTTGGTGTGGGTCCCGAAGGTCTCGAGATCTGCACCACCCCAGCGCCCATAGTCGACAAAGGCCACCAACCGGGGCGTCATGTGGGCCTGTACGATCTGCCAGATTTCCAGGCTCGGGGACTCGAACTCGCCGTCGGGTTTGACGTGGCGTGGCCAACCCCTGGTCCAACCCCTCATCTGCGACGCGAGGTATTTTTTGCGCGGATAAGCGCGCTTGTCATAGAAGCAGTCGAGACTCGGCGCGAACCCAGCCGCGTAGATCTCCTTGTTCTGTCGATTGAACGCCCCGATCGTCGTCTTGTAGGCTTCTTTGGCGAACCAGGCCGGGCTCGGACGCTTCTTCGCGGGCTTCTTGCTCCCCGCCATGGCTGGCGCGGGTCCGGCGATGAGCGCGATCAGGAGCAGCGTTCGCATGTCTTCAACCTTCGAAGGCAGCGTCCGTAATGTCCAGCGCGGGGTCGATGATGGTTGCCGAGCTCCTTGGTCGAAACGCGAGACTCTCGACGCTTTGTGCCGGGCGCACCTCTTCCTCCCCTCCGACGGACGCCTTGGAGCGCCAATCCGCGCTTGCGAACGTGTCGCATGGGTCCGGCACTGTTCTGCTCCCCGGGACGATCTGTCCTACAGCGCCGGGACAAACCAACCACGCCCGATGAGCCTCGGAAGCTCGGCGACGAGCACCTCCGCGGCCTCTTCGCTGAGCTCACCGAGGGAGCGGCCCGCGGCCAACTCGTCGAGCAGCCCGCACGCCGCGACGCTGACCGGCTCCATCACGGGCCCCTCGGGGCTGCGCCACACAACGACGCTGTCCCCCGGCGCGTCGAGGTCGACGGCGTCCTCACCCTCCCACTCCGGCTGGTGGACCGACCAGATGCGGACCACGGGATACTCCGACCTGACCCACCCGACCGAGGGCGCCCGCGCGAACCGAAGGTGCTCCTGGTCCGCGGGCGCCACCGACGCGAGGGCCTCCAGCGCGGGAGGCCCCACGGCCGGCATCAGCTGGGCACGACGCCACGCCCACTCGAGCCGCGCGACGCTCGGTAGATAGGGCAGCTCGCGGACCGGCTCGAAGGCTTCCAGGAACTCGGGGAGCTCCACCCCGTACCTCCCGAGGTCCGGGTGGCGCGCTGGGTTGTCGGCCAGAAAACGGCGCGCCATGGCCTCGAAGAACTCCTCGCCGACCAGCCTCCGAACCACCGGATAGGCCGCAGTGAGCGCCTCCACCAGGGAGCCCATCATGTT
>JAAZYN010001055.1 GCA_014239625.1 Myxococcales bacterium
GCCGCCCGGCCTCGCCGCGCCCCGAGGCCGCGTGCGGGGCGAGGGGGCCGCGGGAGGCGGGGGTGACCCCGCCGAGCTCCGGGCCGGTCGCGGGACGGGACGCCGCGGGGCGCGGGGGCGGGGGCCGCCGCCGCGCCCCGCGGGCCATCGAAGTCCCCAGCGGGGGCCGAATGCATCAGGTCAGAACAGCGCGCCCTGAGGTCCTCCGCCCTTGGGGACAGGGCGGCCGAGATGCTGATACGCCTTGACCGCCGCGATTCGGCCGCGCGCCGTCCGCTGCACGAAGCCTTCCTGGATGAGGTACGGCTCGTAGACATCCTCGAGCGTGTCTTTCTCTTCGCTCAGCGCCGCGCTCAAGGTCTCGACACCAGTCGGACCGCCACCGAACTTATCGATGAGCGCCTCGAGGTACATCCGGTCCATCGGGTCGAGCCCCGCCGCGTCGACCTGAAGTCGGTTCAGCGCGTGCTCCGCGATGGCTTCATCAATCACCCCCGTGCCCTCTACCTCAGCGAAGTCCCGCACCCGTCTAAGAAGACGGTTTGCGATGCGCGGCGTGCCTCTCGCCCGTCGCGCGATGGCCACAGCACCCGCGTCGCCGATGGAGACCCCGAGGATCTGCGCGGAGCGCCGAACGATGTGCGTCAGCGCCTCGGTCGTGTAGTACTGCAGGCGGTTGATGATGCCGAACCGGTCCCGCAGCGGCGATGTCAGCAGGCCGGTCCGGGTGGTCGCGCCGACCAGGGTAAAAGGCGGCAGCGCGATCTTCATGTTCCTGGCATAGGAACCCTCTCCGATGATGAGATCGAACTGAAAGTCCTCCATCGCCGGATAGAGGTTCTCCTCCACGGCAGCGTTGAGCCGATGTATCTCATCGATGAAGAGCACATCGCGGGGCCCCAGGTTGGTCAAGATGCCCGCCAGGTCCCCCTTGCGCTCAATGGCTGGCCCGCTCGTGACGACGATCTGGGCATCCATCTCATTGGCGATGATGTGGGCCAGGGTGGTCTTTCCGAGGCCTGGTGGTCCGCAGAACAAGATGTGATCGACGGCCTCTTCGCGACGACACGCCGCGGTCACGAAGATCTTCAGGTTGGCGATGAGCTCCTCTTGACCGACGTAGTCGTCGAAGCTGCGGGGCCGCAACGTCTTGTCGTACCGGTCGTCGTCCTGCAGAGGGCTCGGGCTGATGGTTCGGTCGAAGTCCACGGTCACTTCTTGAGCTGCTTGAGGGCCGCACGGAGCAAGAGCTCGAACTCTTCGACGCCTGGGTGCTCCCTCGCGATGTGTTCCACTACCGCGTCGACCTCTTTAGGTTTGTACTGAAGGTTCATCAGCGCGCTGCGCAGGTCTCTGATGACCGGCCCCGCAGCACGGGAGCCCGACCGGGGCGTCCGGCCCGGGTCCCCGTCGCCGTCCCACAGCCCGTCGAGTTTTCCTTTGAGCTCCATCGCGATGCGTTCGGCGACGCGCTTACCGACACCCTGAGCCTGCTTGAGCGACGCGATGTCATCGTCCTGCACCGCGCGCGCAAGGTCTGAAGGAGCAAGCGCGCTGAGCACGTTTACTGCCGACTTGGGCCCCACGCCGCTCACCCCGATGAGCTTCTGAAAGGCCACTAATTGAGCCGACGAGTCGAACCCGAACAACGCCATCTGCTCCTCCCGGACGTGGGTATGGACATGGAGCTCGATGTCGTCCCCCCTGGCGCTTTGCCCCGCGACTCCT
>JAAZYN010001056.1 GCA_014239625.1 Myxococcales bacterium
GGTATGGGCGCGTCGCCAACTGCCACATCGAGGTCTACATCGTGAAAGCGTTTCTGCGGCTCGATCAGCTTGATCGTGCTGCGGACGACCGCCGCTGCGTCACAGCTTCGCGATGACGCGTCGACCGGACGCGCGAAGTCCAACAGGTCGCTGATGATCGTGGATATGCGTCGCACCGCGTCGTTCATCGCCGCGACGTAGGTGGCCCGCTGCTCGTGGGCGACAGCGGGGTCAGACAAGATCTCGAGGTAGCCCTGCAGGACCGCGATGGGGTTGCCGATCTCATGGGCGACCCCCGCCGCGAGGGTTCCCACCGTAGCGAGTCGCTCGTGGGAGACCAACTGCTGCTGCGCCGTGTTCAGCTCCTCGTTCTTGACGGTGAGCTCCGACACCTGCGCCTCGATGCGCTCGCGGTCTTCTGCGAGCTGAGCGGTCATGCGGTTGAACGCTTGATAGAGCTGGATCATCTCCTTGCTGGACGCCGCTGAGGTCTCGGCCCGAACGAACTCTCCGGCGCGCACGCGCTCGACGGGTCGGACCAGCCGCTGCACGGGTCGAATGACCAGTCGCCCCAGCAGCACGTAGCCCAAGATAAGCGTCAGCGCGAGGATGACGCCAGTGAAGAGCAGCAAGAGGTTGGCGAGGACCTGACTACGCGCTTCGGTGGGCTGCAGATCGCTCAAGAGGACCACGAACTCGGGTCGCGCCGAACGCAGCCCCGCCCTGGCGGTGCCCTTGATGAACAGCGGGACGGTAACGACGACAAAGCGCTGGCTGGTGGCGGACCGCGAGACGATCGCGTGTTCCGTCGGATCGGCGACGAGACGCTGGAGCTCCCGTGATCCGATCCAATCGGAGAGTCGACGCTGCCCCTGGACGCCGTCGTATCGTTGCCGCTGCCGGTCGTCGATGACGAAGAGCGTGTCGGGCGCCACCAGGCTCCGCATCCCGGCTAACGCTTCGCGCGCTTGCAGGCAACGGGCCGGGAGCATGGAGGCCAAGCGGCCCGCGACCAGGTGCGCGAGCTGCCGGGTCTGCTGCACCCGTGCGTCGAACACCGCGCTCTCGGTGACCCTCGACGTGACCACGTAAGACACGGACAGACCGAAGCCCAACACCAGCGTCAGAGCTACCAGGACCTGCGTCCGGATGCCCCACTTCAAGCCATTACGACCTTTGCCGGTGTCATGACGCGAGGGTACCATGCGCGCTCTTCGGCGGCACACACCGCGGCGCGGCCCTGTGGTTCGACGACTTCGTTGGACCGCAGCGGCGAGCGCCGCGCACCTGGACAGCTCGCGCCAGCGAGGCGCCCCCTCTTTGGGACGTCAAGGGAGTGGATGGCGAAGCCCATCAGGACCAGGGGCAGGACACCCGTACTCACCCCAGTGTTCGTTTGCGTGTGATCATGTGATGTGATCCTCTCGCAGGATGCCGAGACCCTACCCTCGAGAGCTCCGGGAGCGCGTGCTTCGGGCTTACGACTGCGGGAGCTCGCGGTCGTATGTCGCCGAGCAGTTCAACATCAGCAGGACGACGCTGGCCCCGCCCGACGTGAACGTCGCCTTCGAGGTGAAAAGGGTCGCGCAGAGGCGCAGAGGCGCAGAGGACAACGCCGTGACGGACAACGACATCACTGGCGCCATCGTAGACGCGGCGTATCGCGTTCATACCCGCCTGGGCCCAGGGCTACTCTAACGCGTCCAGTGTCCCGTGTGGAAACT
>JAAZYN010001057.1 GCA_014239625.1 Myxococcales bacterium
AACGCGAAGGGCCGGTTCTGGCGTGGATCCAGGGTGTCCTCGCCCGTCGCCTGCTTCAGGAACGACTCGAGTCCGAGGGACTCGTCGGAGCGTGAGATGATCGTGGGCAGGACGTCGATGCCGGAGACCATCCGCTGCACCGTCCGCGGCTGTGAGACCGCCTCACCCGGGAAGCGCATCACGAGCGGCACATGGACGTTCTCCACCGTGATTCGCCCGTGCTCCAGCCAGTCATGCTCTCCCAGTGACTGTCCGTGGTCCGAAGTGACGCAGATGATCGTCTCGTCCGCCAGCCCCTGATCCGTCAGCGCATCGAGGAGTCGGCCGACCTGGGTGTCCACGTACAGGATGTCGCCGTCGTAGAGGTTGTGGAGCCTCTCGACCATCTCGGAGGACAGCGCCGGGACGTCGTCGATCTCCTGCCTGGCCAGCGGCTCGCGCAGCTCAGGGAAGAACATGCGGGCCTTCTCCATCGGGCTGAAGCCCTCCTCGAGCTGGCCCGCGTCGACGCGCCTCTCGGCGAGCCGGGCGCGCAGAGCAGCGTCCGTCTGGTAGGCGGAGGCGAAGGGCTCGGGCGGTGTGTTGGGCTCGTGGACGTCCCAGTAGTGCACCCACAGGAAGAACGGGTGTCGATCTCCGTCCTCGCCCGTGCGTCCCATGCTCACATAGCGCTCGAGCCAGGCCAGCGCTCGGTCTGTGGTATCGGCGCCGACTCGATTGATCTCGGTCGGCTGGTTCCAGGTCGTGAACCCGGCGTGGATACCGGTGGTTCGCTTGACCGTGGTGCCGCTGACGAAGGCCGCGGTCCTCCAGCCGGCCTGCTGCAGCATGACCGCCAGTGGGATGCGTCCCGGGCTGGGCGCGAAGGCCCCCTTGATGGCGCCGATGTTGGCCGTGTACCCGTGCTGGTGCGGGAGCAGAGCAGTGTGGATCGAGAGGTGGGACGGTAGCGTCGTCCCCGAGACGGCGCTGGCCCGCTCGAAGAGCACGCCCTCGGCAGCCAGCTGGTCAATACGGGGGGAGGTGTCCCGAGGGTAGCCGTAGCAGCCGAGGTGGTCAGCGCGCAGCGTGTCGATCGTCACCAGCACGATCGACGGTGGGTCGGTGTACAGGCCCGGGTGCGCGTCACCGGAGCCGCAGCCGGCCAGGCACGCGAGCAGGCCGGAGGCCAGCGCAGCCCCGGCGCGGGCGAGTCCTGGCCCTCGCCGTCGGGCCGGCCCAGGTCCGGCGGCTCCGCTCTCGATGCTGGTTCGCATGCCGCAGAATGGTATCCAACTCTTGGAGGCCTCCCATACGGGCCCGGGGACAACGTGTGAGTGCCCTGGACCGCCCGAACGCCGCAATTCTCAGGTCCCTGCGGCGACTCCGCGGCAGAATGTTCGGCTGGCCCCGGCTGGACCGGACTCTCCCAGGCCCCCCCATCCCGCCCGCGCGCTCCGCGCAGGGTTGGAACAGCATGACAGAACAGCGATCCCATCCGCACTTCGACGACCACGGCACCCTCGACTGGCACACCAGCTTCGAGGAGGCGAAGTCCGCCGCGCAGACCGAGGGCAAGCTGCTCTTCATCGAACACGGCCGCAGCGACGACGCCAAGATCTCGCGCCGGCAAGACCGCTTGAACCCGATCTGGAACGTGATCGGGTGCGGCTGCAACCTGAACCGCAAGATGGACAGCTTGATCGAGAAGGGCGGCTTCTCACTGGATCACCT
>JAAZYN010001058.1 GCA_014239625.1 Myxococcales bacterium
GCAGCTCCCCGAGAGACACACGCACCCTGGCGACCACCGCGGGGTACCCCTCCACGCGCGCGGTCTCCTCGGCGCGCTCCAGCACGGACCGCGCGGCCTCCAGGTGCCCCAGGCCGATCAGCAGATCGGCCCTGTTGACCCGCGCCGTGAGAAGCGCCCGCTCCCGGCCCAACCGGGTCGCCAAGACCAGGGAGCGATCGTAGTGTTCGAGGGCGCGCTCGACGTGCCCTGTGGAGTGCAGGGTCAGGGCGCGTTCCGCCTCGACGGTGAACTCCAGCTCTAGATCCGAGGCAGCGCGCGCTTCTTGGACCAACCGGTCGTACGCCCCGTGGGCGACAGCGGTCGCCCCCTGACGCCACTTGAGCGCCGCCAACAACAACCGCGCCCTGCGGCGGTCGCTGCCTGGCGGCAGCAGCTCGATGGCGCGCTCGCAGGCGAGGCCCTGGGCGACCTGGTCATCGCAGGAGCGATGCAGTCGCGCCCGCTCGAGCCACAGCCGCCCCGAGAGCTCGTCGGACAGGGTCAGGCCGCTCGCCGTCGCGTCCAGCACCTGCAGGCCTCGCTCCGCGCGCTGGCGACGCTCGGCGAGGCGGGCGTATGTGCACGCCAGGTCGACCGCCATGGATGGTCGCTGCGACCGGGTGGCGAGGTCGAGGGCGTGGAGGACGTCAGCCTCACTCTTGTCTGCCCCCGCCGCCAAGACCCAGCTCAGGTAGGTGTCCAGCGACGCTGGCGCTTCGCTCAGCCCACGCGCGACCTCGCTGGCCAGTCGCACGGGCCGAAATCGGCCGGGCTGAGAGCCCAATCGAAAGAGCCCGAGGTCGAGCAGACCCTCGAGCATCCCGCTGAGCGCCAGTGGCGACAAGCCGGTGAGCTCCTGGGCCGTGTCGGCGCTGAACTCACCGCGGAGCCAGGCCAGGGTCACGGCGGCGTGCCGCAGCTCGTCCTCGAGCGACGTCCAGGCGTCGAGCACCTCGTCCCCAACCGCCGTCCCCGCCATCAGCGATGAGGGCTCCTGGGCCAGCTCCACCAGCGCTGACAGGGGCAGCGTGCGCAGCCGTCGCGCCGCGACCGTCAGGGCGGCGGGGTTGCCGTCCAGCAGCTCGACGAGCTCGAGGACCAGCGGGCGGGTCTCCTCGTCGAGCCTCCAGCCGGGGTGGACCGCGCCGGCCTCTCGGTCAAAGTGCTCGACACCGGCCGTGGCGGACAGCGGCGTGGAGTTCATCCTGGTCACGCCATCCCTCGCCAGGGACCGCGGAGGCGGTGGCCGTCGCGGAGAGGCGGCCCCGAGCCCCCAGGTCCGGCGCACCCGCCCTGCTGCCGGGGAAAAGCGCGTCGATCACAGCGACGTTGGCGGCCTGTCCGCGTCATCACGAGAGCGCTCGAACCTCCCCGCGCGTCGCTCGAAGTCCGGTGGGACCTGCGGCCTGACGCGTCCGCGATCCCGTTCGAAACGCCATGGACCATGAGGATCAACGATCATCGACCTGAAGAGGAGACCATGACGTTACCACCTTTTCCGGGTCTGGTCTCCCGTCCCCGCCCAGCCCTGACTCCGCCGGTCAACATGGTTGATCCCATCCTCCGGGGCTTGTTCGACCAGCTCTTGCGTTGGGCACGGAGCGAGCCTGCGAGCGGAGGAACGGAGGAGAGGAGCGGGCGCCCGAAGGGCGGCGCTGGCTCCCCCAGCGGGGGCGGGGGGGGCGAATGAG
>JAAZYN010001059.1 GCA_014239625.1 Myxococcales bacterium
GACCAACCCGAAGTCGAGCACCTTCAGGGTGCCGGCGTCCCGGACCTTGATATTCGCGGGCTTCAGGACCCAGTGGATCACCCCGGCTTCGTGCGCCGCTTCGAGGGCTTCGGCGATCTGTTTCGCAATCGGCAGCGCCTCGTCCACCGGAATCGGCCCTTGCCTGATCCGGTCCGCCAGGGTCGGTCCTTCGACCAGCTCCAGCACGAGCGCCCGCGTCCCGTCGGATTCCTCGATGCCGTGGATGGCGGCGATGTTGGGGTGATTGAGGCTGGCGAGCACCTGCGCCTCCCGCTGGAACCGGGCGAGGCGATCAGGGTCGTCCGCGAAGGCGTCGGGCAGGATCTTCAGCGCGACCTGGCGGTTGAGCTGGGTGTCGGTGGCTTGCCAGACCTGGCCCATGCCGCCCTGCAGAGACGTCGTAGTGGGCGAGGCGTGAACCGACCGACAATGCCATTGGTGTCAGTAACTATGGGACGAGGCTGGACCTCATCCTTACGCCCCGTCTCGTTCCCCGCGTTCGGTGAGCATCCCAGTCATCAGATCGATCTCTGACTGCTGGCTCGCCAGAACGGCGTTGGCGAACGTGCGCGTTCCCGCATGGTCGCTGCGATCGAGCACGGCTTCGGCCATCTCCAGCGCGCCCTGGTGGTGCGCGATCATCAAGCTGAGAAAGCGACGTTCGGCCTCGACGCCCGATCCCGCCGACAGCCAGGCCATTTGCGTCGATGTCGCCATCCCCGGCATGAGGGCACCCATGCTCATGTCGTGCTCCGTGTCACCGGTCACCGCTCCGGAGCGGCCGGGGCGCATCATCCACATCATCGGTGGCTCGCTGCCCAGCTGACCCAGACCCCACTCGGCCAGCCAGCCGTATAGCTGACCTGCCTGGTGCGCCTGCGTAGTGGCAATGTCGTAGCCGAGCACGCGCACTGCCTCGTCGTCCGTCCGGTCGCGGATGATCATCGCCATCTCGACACCCTGGAGATGGTGGGCCTGCATGTCGCGCGCGAAACCGGCCTCGGCGCTGGTGTCGGCTGGCGCGGGAGTGCGGCGGGCGCTCGTGCGCCCGAGCGTGTACCCTGCCGCTCCCACGACGACCGCGGCGACGAGCGCCGTGGCGACGAGCGGGCCCTGGCCCGGCCCTGCGCTACGAGACTCATCCGGCACCACGGGTCCCTCCACTACACAATGCGCCCGGCTCGGGTACGTACTGGCTGCGCCAGTACTCTTCGAAGAACATCGGGATTCGCTCGTCGTCGGCGGTGTCCACCCTCAGCTGGGCGTTCCAGGCGGTGAGCACGATCGGTGCAGGCAGGCCCGGGAACGGCGACAGGATGACATAGGTGGACGGCAGGTGTTGGCGGAGGGCGTCGAACTCGCTCGCACTCAGTATCGGGTCGTACGTGACCCAGACCGCGCCGTGTTCTAGCGAGTGCACCGCGTAGACATTCGGCACCGGCTCGCTGTAGATGCCACAGTTAAGCCAGACTGGATTGTGTACGCCGCCGGCCGGAGGTGTCTGCGGGTAGGCGATAGGGCCGGTGACGTGTCCGGTCGCGTTGGAGTAAGTCTGCACGCCCTCGATCACCCTTCCGGTGCCGCCGACCGAATAGCTCGCCGACCGGGGAATGAATATGTACGCGGCCATGAGTACCGCGGCCGCCGCGACGAACTTCCCGACGGTGCTGAGTCGCCGCCTGAGTGCCGCG
>JAAZYN010000105.1:0-234 GCA_014239625.1 Myxococcales bacterium
ACAAGATGCCCCAGGAGGTGCAGCCCGACATGTCGGTCATCGTGCCGACCCGCATCGGCCAGGGCAAGCGGGGCCTGAGGCCTGGCCGCGCCCACCTCATCCCCCGCCGTGAGCGGGCCATGGCGCTCGCCATCGGCCTGGGTCATGTCTGGCTCGACAACGACAAGGGCGACGTCTCCGGGGAGCTCGCCGAACTGATGGCCAACACCCCAGCACCTTTCCTGCCGAGCCCGG